>PXQM01000119.1 GCA_003021325.1 Halobacteriales archaeon QH_10_70_21 | reverse complement strand
ATGAGACGTGAGATCTGTCGACACTATTGAAAAAAGAGGTCGCAGATTCAGCGCACACGGCTCTGCAGGCATTTGAACTCTGAGTTCGATGCCGCCTCCGAGAGTTGGATTTCTTCTCGTGCGCATCCCAAGCTCCCTGCGATTCCCTAGTATTATATACCCACGCTGTCATTCAAATGCTGGCGAATCGCACGACACCGGCGACCCCCATCACGCAACGTGATGAAATCAGATCGGCCGAAGAGGGTTCCTTTATAAACGCCGTACTGCCGTCTGCCAAATGTTGCCCGTCACGCAGAATGATGGGCGCTGCAGGATTTGAACCCGCGGCAACTTGGTCCGAAGCCAAGCACTCTGTCCAGACTGAGCTAAGCGCCCGTAATCGACGCGTAGCCGCCACCGGCGCTTAAGTCCGATGATTCCTGCCGACCCATCCGTCGGTGTTCGCAATCGCTGAGTTCGTATTACCGCGCACGCCACTCGTTTCCGCTACCTCCGAGGAGCCAATCGTTGGTTCAAGCAGTGGAGAAAACCTTTTACTGCCAGACGATGGCCCTTGTGTCAATGGATCTGCGGACGCCGATTGGAGTGTCAGTCGGTCTCGTGGCACTCGCTCTGGGGACCGCAGTCGCCGCAGTCTATATCTTCCGCGGTGAGACGATTGTGGTCACCGTCGGAGTGCTGCTTGCGGCGTTCGGGTACGACACCATCCACTATACCTTCCACGGAGAGAGCATGCTGAACCTGACACCGAACGCGGAGTCCGAGCCGATGGGGTACGGAGTGCTGGTCGGGGCGGCGACCACCGCTGGACTGCTCGCTTTCGGGTGTTTCCTCATCGCCTACGGGTTCACGATCGGCGCTCAGGCCGCGCTCTCGTCGGTTACACCGTCGGAGATGGCGACCTCCGGCGGTGCCGCCGTCAGCGGGTACATGGTTGGGCACTTCGCTATCCACGGAGAACTGCTGTGAACGAACCCGTCAATCACGGGCGAGTCGGAGCCGCGGGCTTCGTCGTCCTTGTAGCGGTCAACATCGTGTCAGGAGCCCTTCTCATCTGGCTGGCATCGAACCGGGCGTCGGTACCTGCGGCGTTCCCGTTCGCTCTCGGAGCGTGGGGGAGTTACCTTGGAGCCCATTATCTCGTTGAGGGGGAGATGGTAGACAACAGCGCGCCGACCCATAGCGCTGCGGACGAGGCCGACTCGACGGAGCCGCTGTTGCCGCCGTCGACCGGACAGCGCGTGCTCGGCGGTCTTGGCCTTGGGAGCATGGTTCTCGCCTTCCCGACTGGCATCGTTGCAGTCGGCGGCGGTAGGTTCCTGTTGATGCTCCTAAGCGCGGCTCTATTTACCGGTGGATACGTCGTCGGCCACTACGGGCTTACAGGCAAACCTCTGTAGCGTCGGCTGAAGGGATTTCACGTCGCTTATGGCACGCCGCCGCCGAGGCTCGAAACGAGTTGCGAGGGACCACACGAGGACTGCTAGAACTGATGCGGCCCGTCAACTGCGCTGCTGCCAGCGTACTGACCGGCACCGGCGCCTTCGTGGCCGGCATCAACAACCAGTACGTTGCTGCGAGCGTTGCGGTCGTAGCCACCACGCTCGCGGTCGGCGCGGGCAACGCTATCAACGACTACTTCGACCGCGAAATCGACGCGATCAACCAGCCGGAGCGAGCCATACCACGTGGCGCCGTCTCCCCGCGTGGCGCGGTTGCGTTCTCAATGGTACTGTTCGCAGCCGCGGTCGCTCTCGCGCTGACGCTGCCGCCGGTCGCAATCGGCATTGCCCTCGTCAATTTCGCCGCCCTCGTCACGTACACTGAGTTCTTCAAGGGCACGCCTGGTCTGGGAAACGCCCTCGTCGCCTACCTCGTCGGGTCGACGTTCCTGTTCGGGGGCGCCGCAGTCGGAGGCCTGGCGGCCCCGCTGGTGTTGGGTTTCCTCGCTGGAATGTCGACCTTCGCCCGCGAGGTAATCAAGGACGTCGAGGACATAGCCGGCGACCGTGAGGAGGGGCTCCGGACTCTCCCGATAGCTGTCGGCAAGCGCCGGTCGCTGTGGATCGCGACGGCTGCGCTCGGTGTTGCAGTCGCCGTCAGCCCGATGCCGTTCCTACTCGGCATGTTCGGCGCCATATATATCGTCCTTGTAGTCGTCGCCGACTGCATTATGCTGTACGCGTGTTTTGAGGGGTTCGAGGCCCCGACGGCGGCACAAACCCGGTTCAAGTACGGGATGTTCCTAGCGGCAGCCGCGTTCGTCGTTGGGCGTGCGTCGCTTCTTGTCTGATACAGGGCCGACGAACGTCAGCCCGCTAGCTCCGGAACGACCGTCAGAACCGACAGCAGGATTGGCAAAACGTTGCCGGTGAGCAGCCAGCCGATGCGCTGTGAGTTGATGGGCCACTCAGGAGCGTCGTAGAGCTCAGTTCTGTCGGGGAGTTCACCGAGGGGTGCCTCGACCGGTGCTAGATCCTCCTTTTGCTCACCAGTGGCGTCTGACATCCGTTCGAGCCGGTTTGCGTGCTGCAGGCGGAGAATCGTGTCCTGTTTGAGCTTCACCATCCGCTTGTGAATCTCCCAGAACGTGTAGTAGAACCAGAACGCCACGACGAGCACGTAGAGCAACACCGGTCCGAGGTAATTGATGACCCAGAACAGTATTTCGACGGTCTCCTCCCCTGCGATTCCGAGGAGTTCCGCGTAGAGCGGCGCGAAGGAGAGCTCCGTAGTCGGCGGGTAGGTACGCAATCCCGACATGTATCCCCGGTAGGCGTAGTACATGCCAGCGAGTATCAGAATCACGTTGATACGCATGGCCATCCGTCCGATGTCCCTGTAGCCGCCACGGCCGTCGGAGTGGTACGGGAGGTAGCCCGGGCCCACCGAGGCCCCGTCCTTCCCACGTACCTGCCCTGTGACGAGCTTCCTGAAGAATACGAACCCGACCAGAGAATTAAAAACACCGGTCAAAACGAGGACGTTGATGCCAATATTGAACGCGACACTCACGTACAGACCGGTTCCGAGCGGCCCACCGAACGACCAGATGACGGTGAACTGCACGAGTATCAGAATCATAAAGAAGTGACCGTAGCGAAGTGGGCCAATGCCTGCCGACAGCGTCTCCCCGAGTTCGCCGTACTCCTCGCTCTCGGCGTACCTGTCCCCGTCGATGATGTTGAGTTCCCCGAGGTTCGAGAACATGTACTCGCCCCGCAGGAGGAGATCGTAGGCAAACAACCCGATAAGGAGCGTAAAGAACAGCGTCGGAAAGACATAGACCACGTGTGGTGAGACCGCGGGGTCGCCGCTAGTGGAGACGGTGCGGTAGCCACCGAAGAGCGTCCCCACCAGAAGTACGCCGAGGAGTCCGTAGACGAAGGACGCCTTGAAAACCGTCTCGAGGTCGGTTATCTCGGAGTACGCGAACAGAAGTAGGAGCCCGACCGAGAGTACGCCGAGGGACAGAAGCGGTGCCACCGGGAGGTCAGGTATCAGAACGGAGAGCCCATCGGCGTTTGGATTTACCTCTGCCTCTATGACGACCGCGACGAGCGTCGCGAAAACGATGAGAGGAACGTTCCGGAGCGCGAGCCGGAGTCCCGGCGGCAGGAACTGTATTTCGGGGGGCGTACCGGGCTCTCTGACCGTGTCAGTGGTGAGAAACGGGACCGAGAGGGGACACATCTCGAAGCGCCGCCGGTTCGGTATCCGGTCGGCCTCGAGTTTTCCCTCCGGTAGCCTTTCGTCCCACCGCTTCCAGACGACCGAGGGGAACTGCCCTCGGTCCGGAAGTTCCTCCTCGGCCATTAGGCGATATTCAGACGTACTGCGAGTATAAGTATACGGGTCGGACCGTGCACCGTGTCGCCGGGAGGGAGGTCGTTTGACCGGCACTCGACGGCGGAACGAGATTCGAAAGACGGATGAACTTTTGTTCTCCCCAGACCGATGCTCACTCATGCCGGTCGAGAGCGACGACGAACTCCGCGAGATACTCGAACTGGAGACCATCGCCGTCGTCGGCTGTTCGTCGACGCCGGGGAAGGCCGCACACGACGTCCCGAAGTTCATGCGACAGCGGGGCTACGATATCGTCCCGGTGAACCCCTACGCCGACGAGATCTTCGGCAAGGACGTGTACGATTCGCTGGCGGCGGTCGAGGAGACGGTCGAACTCGTGGATGTCTTCCGGCCCAGCGAGGAGGTGGCGGGCATCGTCGACGAGGCGCTCGGCCGCGAGGACGTCGAGGCCGTCTGGACCCAGCTCGGCATCCGGGACCCGGCGGCGGGCGAGCGCGTCGAGGCCGCCGGCAAGCGGTACGTCGAGGACCGCTGTCTGAAGGTCGAGTACCAGCGCCTGCTGTAGTCAGGTCGACGAGCCCTCGCCGGCCTCGGCGTCCGGGATGGCGCCGGAGCCCTCGGGGTTCTCGGCGTCGTCGGCCGCCTCTGCGGCGTCCTCCTCCGGGTCTGGTTCGGCCTCCTCGATCGCGACCTCCGTGACCAGCTGGTCGACGTCTATGCCCTCGTGTTCGGCGAGTGCCTCGAGAACCGCGCCCTGCTGGTCGAGCTTGTTCTCGAGGGTTGCGACGCGTTCGTTGGTCTGCTGGACCGTATCGCGGACCTCCATCACCTGCTCGCGGAGCTCCGTCACCCGTTTGTAGAGCTCCTCGGCCGTATCGAGGATCTTCTGGACCTTGTCGGTCACGCCTCCAAGTGGCATACCGCTGGATTCGGCGCCGGGGGTGGTGTGCCTTGCGATGACCGGTCGGCGGAATCCGGCCTCGTTAAGACGCCCGGGGACCGACATCCGGGTATGGAGGGTCGCCGCCTCGCCCCGACGCTCGGCATCGTCGCCTCGCTCGCGCTGGTGGGCCTGCTGCTCGTGCCCTACGCGGTCGTCGACGGCGGCGCCGTCGCCAACTACTACGGCGCGGGCGTGCTGTCGCCGTGGGTCGGCGGGCTGCTCGCGCTGGTCGCCGTGGTCGTGCTCGCGGCGGGCCGCGAGGACCGCACCGAACCGGAGACCGCGGCCGGCGTCGGCGTCGGGCTCGGGCTCGCGGTGTTCGTCGTTGCCGCGCTGTGGGCCGTCACCGTCCCGGCCGAGGTTCCGCTCCAGCTGACCACCGACCGGCCGCTGGTCGGCCCGCTGACGACCGCGACCCTCATTGAGTTCCATCGGTGGGTGCTGGCCGCCGTCGCCCTGCTACTGCCGGCCGCCGGCGCGTGGTACGCGAGGTCGCTACGTCTGTTCTGATACTGCACGATTCCGTCGACGGTCAGCTGTGGCGGTTAGTCCCCGATTAGTCATACGGCAGTGACCGAACCGACCACCCAATCTGGCAGAGCCAGACGGCCACCCCGACGGCCGGCACCGGTCCGGCCGAGCTCGTCGACTACTGGCCGACCGTCGTGCGCGCCGGGTGGTTCCTCGCGGGGTTCGCCGTCGCGTCGTTCGTCGGCTGGTACCTCGTCGTGCCGGCCGTCACCCGGACGGTCCGCCGGCGCAACCGGAACACCCCGACCATCCAGGAGGCGGTCGCGCTACCTCAGGCTGGTCGTCCTCGCGATTGCGGTGTTCGTCGGCGCCGGGGTCGCCGGCTACGGCCGGGTCCTGACCAGCTCCGCGCTCGTGGTCGCCGCGGCGACGCTCGCGCTCGGCGTCGCCGGCCAGTCGGTCATCGGCTCGCTCATCGGCGGGCTGGTGCTCGTGGTCGACCCGGCGTTCAACGTCGGCAACCACATCGAGTGGGAGACCGGCGAGGGGGTCATCCGGTCGATCACGCTCCGCGTGACCCGGGGTGAGACGCCGAACGGCGAACTCGTGACGGTCCCGAACACCGTGCTCACCAGCCGGGCCATCAGGCGGCCCTACGGCGGCCAGCGCTACCGGGTCGTAGAGCAGGTCGGCCTCTCCTACGCCGACGACCTCGACGAGGCCGTCCGGTACCTCGAATCGGTTGCCACGGAGCTGGATGCGGTCCTCGCGGTGCCGCCGCCACGCGCCCTCGTCTCGGACCTCGGCGGCGACGAGGTGGTCGTCGACGTCCACTACTGGGTCGCTGACCCGCAGGAAGGGGAGGTCCAGGCCGTCAGGTCGAGCTACGTCCGGGCGGCGAAGGCGCGCCTCGAAAGCGAAGGAATTACCATCAGTCCGGCGTCGCACCGGGAGCTGCAGGGGCGCCTCGAGGTCGACGGATGGACGGAGCCGTAGCCTCCGGCGGCGCGAGCCTGCGGCTCACCGTACGGAATCCGCGATGAATGGTGGACGCCGGGGGTTGCCCGGCCGTTCCAGAACGGGGAGTCCCGCTTGCCTCCTCCACCCCGCGACCTCACGGGCGACAGCTGTCCGCGGGCCCGCTGCTCACTTCCGTGCCTGACGGATTACCCGCGGTTAACCCCGACCGGGCGTCCCTGCAGACGCCGGGACGGGGACCGCTGCCCTCGCGAGACGAGGCTTCGACGTTAGCTTGCGGGGCGCTCGCCGCGCCAGTCGCGGCCCGGGGCGATTCCGGCCCAGCCGAGCGCGACGCCGCGTTGTCCGTGGCGGAACGGCCGGCCACAGGTGTCCGTGACGATCACGCGGTCGGCCGGCAGTTCGGCTCTGAGTCGCTCGGCCGACTCCGACGGACGCTTCGGGAGAGACGAGGGTCGGCGAAGCGGGAGCCACGTACCTGCCAGCCGCCTGGCCGGTGGTGTCCACTCGCGCCGGGAGCCGTCGCCGAACTGGTAAGGGAGTATCAGATCGTGAATACTCCGGTCTCGGTTTACAGAGACTCACGCTGTAGGTTTCGATATGCCTCTGGTTCCAGTAATCGACCTGTTGATGATGGGGGGAGCGGTCATCGGCGTCGGAAGCATGTACCTGTTCGTGGTGACCGCGATCGACTACCGGCACCGTGTTGACATCCTCCTCCGCCTGAAGGCGGAGGAATCCCGGGCGTTGGGATATTAGGGTTTGCAGTCTGCCTGTTCTCTCGGTGTGAACCGTCCGCTCTCGCGGTCGCGATGACGACGCCGATTCATGGATTCTACCTCCGGGTCGACACCGTCGGACAGCCGGCGGGGGTCGGATACGGAGTCGGCTACTGGCTCCACACCGCCCTGCTGGCCGGGCTGTTCGGTGCGGGAGCAGTCCTGTTCGCCGCCGACTGGAACGGTGGCGAGCCCGTCCGTTACCCCAGGTGGTACGCCGGTCTCGGCGCCCTGGCGGCGCTGGCCGTCGTCGGGAGCAACGGTCTCGCCCCCGCAGGGGTCTCGGTCGCACCGCTGGTCGCCACCTCTCTGACCACCGTCGGCTGGTTGCAGGCCGAACGCTGGTCCGGTCTCGAAGCACTCCGCGACGGCCTTGACCCCGGCCCGCTAGCTGAACCCCGGCCCACGTCCGTACTGAACGTCGCTGCGGTTGCTCTCTGTCGGTCGGTGACGGTCAGCGTCAGCTGGAACTGCGACGGTAGGACACGCCGGAACACCGGGTCGAGGCGCTCCGCGGCAGGCACCGACACGCCCCCAGGGGCTGATAGCACGTCCCGCGGCCGGCGAGCAGCCGACGTGTGCCGGTCTCTCAGCCGCGATTCGGAGCGGCGCCGACCGACTACTCGGGTTCGGCCGTCGCGACGGGGCCCTCGGCGAACTCGATGCCGCCCGTCAGCGTGCGGTGCGGGTAGGGGATGTCGATGCCCTCCTCGTCGAACCGCTGTTTGACCGACTGGACGTACTCGCCGCGGGTCTTCACGAAGTCCGCCCGGGAGGGGTCGGCGATCCAGATGCGGGACTGCAGCCCCACAGAGGAGTCGCCGAGCTCGGTCAGCCGGACCGAGGGCGCGGGGTCGTCCATGATATCGTCGTGGGCCGTCGCCTCCTCGAGGATGATGTCGGTCGCCCGCTCGATGTCGTCGTCGTAGCCGATACCGAAGACGAACTTCACCCGGAGCTTGTCGGCGTCGACCGGGTTCGTCAGGACGTTTCCTGTCAGCTGGGAGTTCGGCACCGTCTTCAGCTCGTTGTCGAACGAGCGGACGCGGGTGACCCGGAGGTTGATGTCCTCGACGACGCCGGCCTCGTCGTCCCACTCGATCCAGTCGCCGATGCGGAACGGCTTCTCCGCGAAGATGAACACGCCGGCGACGAAGTTCTTCAGGACGTCCTGCAGCGCGAAGCCGATGGCCAGCGTGGCTGCGGCGGCGATGGTCGCCAGCGAGGTGAGGATGCTGCCCCGGCCCGCAGCGGCGAAGCCGGCGGCCAGCGCCACAAAGATGACGACGAACGCGACGATTTTCCGTAGCGGCTTCTTCGCGTGGCTGTCGAGCCCGCGACGGTCCATCGCCCGGTTCGCGACCGGCATCAGGAGCGCCCGGCCCAGCAGGTACGCGAGGACGAACACCGCGAGGCCGAGAACCACAGCGCCGATTGGGTCGGCGTACCCGACCGGGACGCCGGCGTTCTCGTTGAGGAACTGGCTCACGAAGTTGGACTGTGCCGGAATCATCGGTGGAAGACTGCGGTGTGGCCCCGCGTCTCGACGACCTCGGCGCTCGTCCGTTCGGCCAGGTCCGCCGCCAGTTCCTCGGTCGTCGCCCCGCCCCGGGCCGCCCGGAGGAACTTGGTCTTTACCAGCTCCCGGTCGTCGAGCTGGCCCGACAGCTCCTCGACGACCGCGTCGATGCCCGCCTTGCCGACCCAGACCGTCACTCCAACGTCGTGGGTCCGCTCTCGGAGTGAATCCACCATGCACCCCCGTAGTCGTGCGTTCCTTAAAATACGTCCGTCCTAACCGGGCCCGGGAGCGGGGGGCAGCGACCTCGACAGGGGCTCTATGACGACCTGCTTCGAGCGCTGTGCCCGCGAGGCTCGCCCGCGAGCGCTCAAAAAGACGCGGGTCGTCTCTGGAACCGCTCGTACTGCCGGACGTGACTACTCGAATCGTACGCCGGTCTACGACACTCTCCCCCAGGGTTTCGGACCGGTGCCGGTTCGGACGTTCGCGAACGTACGTCCGGCAGTATCAGTACGGGTGCCGCGCGTGGTGGCCGCAGTCGCAGGTCACGACGACGTGGCCGTCGCGGGTCCGGACGCGGGCGTTCCGGCCCGGCACGAGGTAGGCGTCGCAGGCGTCGCAGGTGAACCGCTTGAACCGCCTGGGCAGCGGGAGCCGGTTGCGCTCGGCGACCCGGCGGGCCCGGCGGACGTACCGCCTCGCGAGGTCGTCGTCGCCCTCGCGGGCCGTCGTCCGGGCGAGTTCGTGGAGCCGCTCGATGCGTTCGGCCGCGACGTTCACGGCCCCGGGTTCTCGCCGGCGGCGCTTAGGCGTTCCGTACTCGCGGGGCAGCGAGGCCCGCGAGCGCCGAGTAGAAACCGTTTTGTGCGCGAGGCCACCAGCTACACCCGGGAACCGCACGACCGCAAATCTGACTCGCCGGCCGATTGGTCGGCTCGGGATTGCGGTAGTGCTGGCGTCGCGCCACTGCCGTCGCCGGCAGCCGGGCAGCCACGCCGACTACAGCGGTCAGTGCAGTTCCAACCAGAACAATGGCACGAATGCACTCAGGCCGTCGCGGGTCGTCCGGTTCGGACCGCCCCACGGCAGACGAGCCGCCGGAGTGGAGCGAGGTAGACGCAGACGCCATCGAGGAGCGCGTCGTCGAGCTAGCCGAGAAGGGCCACG
>PXQM01000118.1:1694-3654 GCA_003021325.1 Halobacteriales archaeon QH_10_70_21 | reverse complement strand
GTGACGACGCAGCTCGCGGAGGCCGACCCCGAGGAACTGGAGCGGCTCCACCGCGCGCAGTTGACGTTCGCGCTGGAACACGCCGAGGACGCGAAGGAAGCCGCCCGGATGTGAGCCGGCCGACCGCCACTCCTTAGCCCGCGGCGGCCGAAGGTTGGGCCATGAGAGTAGGCGTCATCTCCGACATCCACGCCAACCGGGTCGCCCTGGAGGCAGTGCTGGGTGACATGCCGGACGTTGACGCGCTGGTCTGTGCCGGCGACGTAGTGGGCTACAACCCCTGGCCGGCCGACTGCGTCGGGGCGCTCCGCCGACGGGGCGTGCCGACGGTGATGGGCAACCACGACCGCGCCGTCGTCACCGGCGCCGGCTTCGCCGGTAACGGCATGGCCGACGCCGGCGTCGAGCACGCCCGCGAACGCCTCGACGAGACGGCGATGGAGTGGCTCTCGGGCCTGCCCGAGGAGCGTCTCCTCTTCGAGGGCCGGATGAAGGTCGTCCACGGCCACCCCGACGACCCGAACCGCTACACCTACCCGGCGCTGTTCTCCGAGCGGCTGCTCGACGGGGAGGACGTCCTCGTGATGGGCCACACGCACGTCCAGGCCCACGAACGGTACGACGACGGCGTGGTGATGAACCCGGGGTCGGTCGGCCAGCCGCGCGACGACGACCCCCGAGCGGCCTACGCGGTCGTCGACCTCGAGGCGCTGACCGTCGAGGAGCGTCGCGTCGAGTACGACGTCGACCGGGTCGTCGACGCCGTCGAGGCGGCCGGACTGCCGCGCCGGACCGGTCAGCGGCTCAGGAAGGGCCGGTAGCCGGCTCTCGCCGGGTCGGCGGCGTTCAGTCGGCGGCGCCGAGCGGCTTACGGGGTTCCAGGTCCGCGGAGAAGTGCCGCAGTTCGGGCGTCGACGGCTCGCTCGTGACGTCCATCCCCGGGACCGCGTGACGTCGGTCGTACACCGCGGCGACCGTCTCGGCGGCGTGCTCGAGGTGCTCGCTGCCGTAGGTCCGCCGCGGGAGCGCCAGTCGGACGAGCTCCGGCCGGTCGGTCCCCGGGAACGCGAAGCTGCCGAGCTCGACGCCCCGGACCGCCCCCTCGAGGTAGCACTCGCAGACCAGCGCCTGTCCCGGGAACGCCCCGTCGTCGAGGTGGGGCAGGAACTCGCCAGCGTCGAGGTAGACGGCGTGGCCGCCGAACGGCTGGTAGACGGGGACGCCGGCCGCAACCAGCCGCCGGCCGAGCGCGGCGACCCCCTCCAGCCGGTCCGTGACGTAGCTGCGCTCGACGGCCTCGCGGAGCCCGACGGCCATCGCCTCGAGGTCGCGGCCGGCCAGCCCGCCGTAGGTCGGGAAGCCCTCGTAGAGGATGGCCCGTTCCTTGCAGCGCTCGAACAGCGCCTCGTCGCGGCAGGCGACGAAGCCGCCGACGTTCGCCAGCGCGTCCTTCTTGCCACTCATTGTCACCGCGTCGGCGTAGGAGAGCTGCTCGCGGGCAATCTCGGCGACGGTGGCGCCGGCGAACTCGTCCTCGCGCGACCCGACGAAGGCGGCGTTCTCGGCGAACCGGCAGGCGTCGACGACGAACGTCGCGTCTATCTCGTCGGCGAACGCGGCCACCTCGCGGGTGTTCTCGACGCTGACTGGCTGGCCCGCCATCGAGTTGTTCGTCACCGTGAGCAGGACGGCGGGCACCCGCTCGGCACCGGCCTCGTCGACGACCGACCGGAGCCGGTCGACGTCCATGTTGCCTTTGAACGGGTGCTCCGAGCCCGGGTCGAGACCGACCGACAGCGGGCAGTCGACCGGCTCGGCGCCCTGGTTGGCGACGTGGGCCCGTGTCGTGTCGAAGTGGGTGTTATTCGGCACGACGTCGCCGTCCTCCAGCAGCGCGCCGAAGAGGACGTTCTCGGCGCCGCGGCCCTGGTGGGCCGGCACCACCCGCTCGAAGCCCATC
>PXQM01000118.1:0-1538 GCA_003021325.1 Halobacteriales archaeon QH_10_70_21 | reverse complement strand
GCCCCCCCGCCGGTCGCCGGCGCTGCCGTTCGTCGCCGACGCGGCCGCCGGCCGCACGGCCGCCGGGAGGGCCGCGAACGGCCCGGGCCATCGAACGCATTTCACGACCGGCGGCAACACCCCCACCGGTGGGCTCGGAGGACCTCACTGGCGCCGGTCTCCACGGCCTCGCGCTCGCCGTCGCCGTCGTTGCCGTCGGGTACTGGGCGTCCGTCACGCAGTACCCGAACCTCGGGACCCCCGCTCCTCGTCGGCGGCGCGCTGCTCGGCTGCGCCCACGCTACGGGCGTCTACTACGTCGACGCGGAGGGACTCGTCCGGGCGAACTGAGCGCGCCACGGGTGGACCGGTCCGGTCGCACGACCGACGGTCCGAGGAGCCAGCCGCGGCGCGGTCGGGTCGAGCGCGTGCGGCGGGGATGTCCTTCCGACGAGGATGAGAGGTGGTCACACCGCGTCCTGGATGATTTCCAGCGCCTCCTCGCGGTCCGCCCAGTCGACGAAGACGGCCACGGAGGTTGCGCTCGTGATGAGGTCGTAGATGGTGATGTGGGCCTCGGAGATTGGCCGTACCATGTCAAGGAGAACGCCGGACTGGTTGGGGAGTTGACCGCCGGTGACGCGGATGACGGCGACGCTGTCGTCGACGGTGACGCTGGAGAGCGGCTCGGCGTCGATGACCGCCCGGTGGAGGACGTTCTCCGCCCGCTCGGCCACCTCCTCGTCGATGTAGAACGTCACGGAGTCCATGCCGCTGGAGACGGCGTCGACGTTTATTTCGGAGTCCGACAGCGCCACCGACAGGTCCGAGAGGATGCCGGGCGTGTTCCGGATGGCGCGACCGGCGACGGTCAGGCAGGCCAGCGGCGTCTCCCGGAGGTCGATGAGGTTCTCGAACTGCCCCTCGATGGTGGTGCCGCCCTCGAGTAGGTCGCCGTGCTGGTAGTGGGCGACCCGGACGTCCATGTCAACGGTCTTGTACGACAGCGCCGACGGTGCGACCACCTCGGCGCCGCGGAACGAGAGGTTCCGCAGTTCGTCGACGGTTATCTCGCCGACGTTGCGCGCCCCCTCGACGACCCGGGGGTCGCCGGTCATCACCCCCTCGACGTCGGTGATGATGACGACCTCGTCCGCGTCCATGTAGTTGCCCATCATGACGGCGGTCGTGTCGGAGCCGCCGCGGCCCAGCGTCGTCACGTTGCCGGCGTGGTCCTCGGCGACGAAGCCGCTGATGACCGGGACGTACCCCTGGGCGGACATGTCGGCCGCGAGCTGTTTCGCGCGGCGCCGGGTCTCCCCGACGTCGACCTCCCCGTGCTCGTCGGTGACGACGGGCCACTCGTCCATCCCCGGTTCGACGAACCGTGCGTCGACGTCGCGGGCGCCCAGCGCGGCCTTCAGCATCCGGACGGAGGTCCGTTCGCCCATGGAGACGATCTCGGCCTCGTCGGCCTCGTCGGTCTCGAAGGTGATCGCGTCGAGCAGGAAGTCCGTCGTCGACCCCATCGCCGAGGCGACGACGGCGACCTCGTGGCC
>PXQM01000117.1 GCA_003021325.1 Halobacteriales archaeon QH_10_70_21 | reverse complement strand
AACCTCGCCGTGGAAGTCGGCCTCGCCGCCGGTCGGCGTCGCCAGCGTCGACCCACAGACCGCGCAGTCGACGACGCTTGCGGCCTTGCCGAAGACCACCTGCTCGTTTTCGCAGTCGTCACAGCGGACGGTGAGGAAGTTGCCCGCCATCGTTACTCCTGGAAGGTGAGTCGGCCGGCCCGCCATCCCTCGCGGAGGTGGGCCTTGCCGCACTCGCTGCAGCGGTACTTGAGGTCGGTCTTCTTGGTCGGCTTGTCGCCGCCGGGCACCTTGGAGAAGCGACCGGCGTTACCGATGACGGCCTTCCCGCGGCGGGTGCGGCGGGCGTCCCACTTCGTCCCCGAGGACTGGCCCGTCCGGACCTTCTCGACCTCTATCTCCTGGTGGGCGTCGCAGTGCGGACAGTACGTGTTGAACCGGCGTGGCATTTCCATAGGTACCGACCGATAGCGCGTCGCGGCTTAAAACGGGTTTGGTTTCCCGCCCACGGCCGCCGGCAGTCACCACCGAGTTCGTCGACCGTGGGGCGGCCAGACAGCGCCTCGGCCTGCCCGTGGTGCCGTACCGCAACGGCGAGGGGAGCGTGACCAACTACGTCATCAACGCCGACATCGTCGTCGAGGCGGCCGTGCAGCCAGCGGTAGCCGGTGGGTCGGGCGTGCTCTTGACACGGCTGCTGCTCGGCGGCGCAGGTCCCCCGCTGGCGGCCGTCGGCGGTGGAGTGCTGTACATCCGGGCATCCGTGGTCGACGGCAGGCCCGCGACCGGGTAACTCCGGCCGCAGGACCCTGCCTTCGAAGCGCTTAACCGGGACTCCGCCGAAGGCCGGCGTATGAAGCGGCTCATCATCCACGGGGACCCCGGCATCCGGAAGGACGCCACCATCGAGTACGATGGCGAGGAGTACGTCTGCTTCGGGGTCTCCCGGCAGGGCGAGTGGCACGGCCCCGACCGCCCCCAGCTGTGGTGCACCATCGGCACGGAGGCGGAGCGCGAGGACTTCGAGAAGCGGAACTTCATCCCGATGCACATCGAGGTCGACGACGTCGACGCCAGCGCCATCGACGTCATCAAGGCGGCCGGCGACCTGGCGGTCTGAGTTCCGGGACGGCCACGGCCGGCGGGACCCCGCCGAGCGCAGACCCGGCATCGCCAGGCTTTTGCTGCGGTTCCGGAACGTTCCTCCATGCCCTCCGACGCGTACGGCCGCTCGATTCGCAACCTCCTCTTCGTCATCGTCTTCCGGCTGGGCATCTGCATCGTCGTCCTCGCCGCAATCGCCGACGCCGTACGGGGCTACAGCACGCTGTTGCCCGGGGTCGCCCGACTCGTCGGTGGCCTGACGGCGTTCGGCGCACTGCTGTTCCTGTACCGACTGGAGATGGACTTCGGGTAAGGGGCTCCGGCGGGCGCCAGCCTCGCTCCCGACTCCTCACTCCACCGTCGCCGTCGCCTCGCCCATGACCTCGATGGCCTCCTTCAGCGTCTCCATCCCGACCGCGTAGGAGATGCGGGCGTGGCCGGCGCCGTGCTCGCCGAAGGCCTCGCCCGGCACGACGACGACGCCGCGGTCGATGACCTCGTCGACCCAGCCGTCGGGCACCCGCGGCATCGCGTAGAAGGCGCCCTTCGGCGTCGGCACCTCGAGCCCCATGTCCTCGAGCCCCTCGAGCAGGACGTCCCGGCGCTCGCGGAAGGCCTCGCGCATCTCGTCGGTGTGGTCCTGCGGGCCGCGGAGGGCCGCCTCGGCGGCGAACTGTGCGGGCGCGGAGGCGCAGGCCTGGACGTACTGGTGGACCCGGAGCATCCGCTCGACGCGCTCGTGGGAGCCGGTCACCCAGCCCAGCCGCCAGCCGGTCATCGAGAAGTACTTCGAGGCCGCGTTGACGACGACGACGTTGTCCGAGTCGGCGTAGCTCATCGGCGAGTGGTGCTCGCCGTCGAAGACGAACGGTTCGTACACCTCGTCGGAGATGCAGAGGACGTCGTGCTCGTCGGCGATGCGGGCGAACGCGCGCATGTCGGCCTCGCTCTGGACGGCGCCGGTCGGGTTGGCGGGGCTGTTGACGACGAAGGCGGCCGTGTCGTCGGTGATGGCGTCCTCGACGGCCCCGGGCGACATCGTCAGGTCGTCCCGCAGCGGGACGGGCCTGGGCTCGCCGCCGGCGACGTGCGTCAGCGCCTCGTAGGAGACGAAGCCCGGGTCGGGGTGGATGACCTCCTGGCCGGGGTCGACGTGGGCCTCCATGGCGATGTGCAGCGCCTCGCTGCCGCCCGCCGTCGCGATGACGTTCTCCGGGTCGACCGCGAAGCCGTTGTCGCGGTCGTGCTTGGCGGCGATGGCCTCGCGCAGCTCGGCGGTGCCCTTGTTGGAGGTGTAGGCGTCCGTCTCGCCGGCCTCGATGGCGTCGACGGCCGCCTGCCTGGCGTGGTCCGGGGCCGGGAAGTCCGGCTGGCCCAGCCCGAGGTTGATGGCGTCCTCGCCGGCTGCCTCGAACACCTCGCGGATGCCGCTGATGGAGACCTGCTCGACGCGGGCGGAAAACTCCGTCATACACGAACGCGTGGCGCGAGTCGGGTTAACTCTGCTGGATGGTCACTCCTCGACGGCGTCCCGCAACCGCTCGAGGTGTCGCTCCAGGCGCCGCAGCGTCGCGTCGGCGTCGGCGTACCCCTGGTCGTACTCCTCGTAGGCCGAGTCGGCCTTCCGGAGGAACTCCTCGACCGCTTCCTCTGTGTCGTTCATACCCGTCGGTGGGGCCGCCGGCGACAAAACGTCCGCGATAGCCGACCCGACGTGCCGCAGCCGGCCGTTCCGGGCGGCTCGACCGCCCTCGCCGCCTCGAACGGGGCAACGGTTTTTTCCGCCGCCGCCCACGTTGGCGCATGACCCTCCCGGACCCGCTCGAGGAGCAGTTCTGGGAGCGGCACTCGAATCCCAAGAGCGGGTGGAGCCGGACGGTGCTGCTACCGGCGCTGCTGTACGCCGTCTACGACCGGAACTGGCGGCTCGCGGCCGCCGCAATCGTCTTCACCGTCGTCAATCCGGTCCTGTTCTCGCCGCCCGACGACGACAGCGCCTGGATGACGCGCGTGGTGCTGGCCGAGCGGTGGTGGACGCGGGAGCGGAGGTCGAGAATATTCGACGGCAGCTATCCGAACGGGCTCAACCTGTGCAACGTCCCGGTGTCGGTCTACGCCTTCCTGGCCGCCTACCGCCGGCGGCCGGTCCGGGCGGCAGTCGCCGGGGCGGCGTCGATGGCGCTGAAGTTCTGGTACGTCGCCGAACTCGTCCGGCGGTACGACGAGGCAACGGAGCGGACGGACTGATACGCAATCCGTGTCAGTCCGTCCGCGTCAGTGCTTGAACGCGCGCTGGCCGGTGAACGCCATCGCGACGTCGTGCTCGTCGGCCGCCGCGATGACGTCCTCGTCGTTGACGGAGCCGCCGGGCTGGACGACGGCCTCGATGCCGGCGTCGGCGGCCACCTCGACCCCGTCCGGGAACGGGAAGAAGGCGTCCGAGGCCATGACGGCGCCGTCGGCGTCCTTGCCGTCGGCGTGCTCGTCGGCCTTCATCGCCGCCAGCCGGACGGCGTCGACGCGGGACACCTGCCCCATGCCGACGCCGACCGTCTCGGTGCCGCGCGCGAAGAGGATGGCGTTGGACGTGACGTGCTTGACCGTCCGCCAGGCGAACAGCATGGTCTCGACCTGCTCGTCGGTCGGCTCGCGCTCGGTGACGACCTCGAGGTCGTCGGCGGAGAGCGACTCGCCGTCCCGCTCCTGGACGAGGCGGCCGCCGACGAGGTCGGACTCGACGAGCGACGAGGCGGGCCCCTCGAGGTCGCCGACGTCCAGCACCCGGAGGTCGTCCTCGCCCCGGAGGACGTCCAGCGCCGACTCGGTGTACCCCGGCGCGAGGACGACCTCCTTGAACGAGTCGGTGATGGCCTCGGCGGTGGCGGCGTCGCACTCCCGGTTCAGGGCGACGATACCGCCGAAGGCGCTCATCGGGTCCGTCGAGAGGGCGGCCTCGTAGGCGTCGACCAGGCTGCCGGCGGTCGCACAGCCGGCCGGGTTCGTGTGCTTGATGACCGCCGCCGCCGGCTCGTCGAACTCCCTGACGAGGGTCAGGGCGCCGTCGGCGTCGTTGTAGTTGTTGTACGACAGCGCCTTCGCGCCCTCGTTCAGCCGGTCGGCGCCGACCACGCTGGCCTCGCTGTCGGCGCCGTCGGCGTAGACGGCGGCGTCCTGGTGGGGATTCTCGCCGTAGCGCAGCTCGCGGTCGCGGTCGTCGCTCGCGAAGCGACGCGCGGGGAACCGCCCGCCGTCGTCGCCGTCGACCGACACCTCGCCGTCCGCGACGGTGACGCGGTCCTCGGCGAACCACCGAACCGCACGCGGGTAGGCGGTGAACTCCGCCTCGTAGAGCACCCGCTCCTTGAGGTCGCCGGCGGCGTCGCCGTCGTAAACCGGGACGGGCTCCTGGGTGACGATGGGACCGCCGTCGACCGTCTCGTCGACGACGTGGACGGTACAGCCGGTCACCGAGACGCCGGCATCCAGGACCTGCTCGTGGGCGTCCATCCCCGGGAACGACGGCAGCAGCGACGGGTGGACGTTCAGCGTCGTCGGCGCCTCGTCGACGAACTCCTCGGTCAGGATGCGCATGTAGCCGTCCAGACAGACGAGGTCGACGTCGTAGCCCTCCAGCCGCTGGAGGATGCGGTGCTCGTGTCGCTCCCGCGGCTCCTCGTCGTCCTTCGTGACCACCTCGGTCGGGATGCCTCGCTCCGCGGCGCTCTCGAGAACCGGCGCGCCATCCCGGTTCGTGAGCACGACGGCGAACTCGGCACCGCCCGGTGCGGTGTCGGCCATGTGGAGCAGGTTCCGGCCGCGATTCGAGGCCATGCCGGCGATTCTCATGTCCGAGATGGGCTCCGCCGCGTGCAAATGAGTTGCGGTTGTCGTCGTCGCCGTCTCCACGAACCTGCATACGGAACGGCACGAGACGGCGGAGATTCGGAACAGTGTACGGATACGTGCGAACGGCGCCGACGCGGTCGTGGGGCGCCGCGCTCGCCCAAGCGACACGCTTTTTCGACGGGTCGCCCCAGCCACGGGTATGACCGACCGGGGCCCGCTCTTCGCCGTCTCGCCGCTGGACGGCCGGTACGCCCGCTACACCGAACCGCTCACCGAGTACGCCAGCGAGGCGGCGCTGATGCGCGCCCGCGTCCGCGTCGAGGTGGGGTACCTGCTGGCGCTCGCCGACCTCGAGGCCACGCCGCTGGCGCTCGCCGACGACGCCCGTGCCGACCTCCGGGCGCTGTACGATTCCTTCGACGCCGACGACGCGGAGGTAATCAAGCGCCTGGAGACGGAGGGGTACGGCGACTACCCGGCGACCAACCACGACGTCAAGGCCATCGAGTACTTCGTCCGGATGGCCCTGCCCGACGAGGACGCCCAGGGGCCGTGGGTCCACTTCGCGCTGACCAGCGAGGACGTCAACAACCTCGCCCACCGCCTGCTCGTGAAGCCGGCCGTCGAGACGGTGCTGGTCCCCGCGATACGCGAGTTGCGGGATACCCTCGCCTCGGCGGCCCGCGAGCACCGCGACGTGCCGATGCTCGCGCGCACCCACGGCCAGCCGGCGACGCCGACGACCTACGGCAAGGAGCTGGCCGTCTACGCCTCGCGGCTGGGCCGGGCGCTCGGGCGGCTGGAGGCGGCCACGGCCGACCTCTCGGGCAAGCTCGCCGGCGCGTCGGGCACCTACGCCGCCCACGACGCCGCCTACCCGGACGTCGACTGGCGGGCCTTCGCCGCGTCGTTCGTCGAGTCGCTCGGCCTCAGGCACGCGCCGCTGACGACGCAGGTAAACCCCTGCGACGACCTCGCGGCGGTCTTCGACGCCCTCCGCGGCGTCAACAACGTCCTCCGGGACCTCGACCTGGACATGTGGCTCTACGTCTCCGACCGCTACCTCGGCCAGGAGGCCGTCGCGGGCGAGGCGGGCTCCTCGACGATGCCCCACAAGGTCAACCCCATCGACTTCGAGAACAGCGAGGGCAACCTCACGAAGGCCAACTCGGACCTGACGTTCCTGGCCGACTACGTCACCACCTCGCGGCTCCAGCGCGACCTCTCGGACTCGACCGTCAAGCGCAACGTCGGCGCCGCCTTCGCCCACTGTCTCATCGGCTACCGGAAGACCGCCGCCGGGCTCGGGAAGGTGACTCCCAACGAGACCGTCATGCGCGAGGACCTCGAGGCCAACCCCGAGGTCATCGGCGAGGCCGTCCAGACCGTCCTCCGGCGCGAGGGCGACGCCGAGGCCTACGAGCGCATCAAGGATCTCACCCGCGGCCAGCGGGCCAGCCTCGAGGAGTTCCGCGAGCTGTTCGACGACCTCGACGTCGACGAGTCCGTCCGCGAGGAACTGCACGCACTGACGCCGGCCGGCTACACCGGCCTCGGGAGCGACCTCGTGGACGAACTGGACGGGTAGGCCGGCGGAACAGTCGTTCCCGGACGGCTCTTCCCCACCGGCTGTTCGGATGCGGGACGGACGGCTCCGAACTGCGGCCGAGCGGGGACGGCACCCCGACGGACGACCTCTCCTGTGACCGTCGGTTCACGTACCTGTGACCGACAGTATCAGCCGGACGAGGCGTCCGTGGTCCATGACGACCGGTAATCGACGGCGACCGCGACGTCCCGGTCCGTCCGGCGCTCTATCTCGCTCTCGAGGTCCGAAGCGAGGTCGTCCGGCGGCGTCGCGGG
>PXQM01000116.1 GCA_003021325.1 Halobacteriales archaeon QH_10_70_21 | reverse complement strand
GTGGCGCGATTAGCCACTCGACGTAGTCGGCTGCACGGGGGCGTTGATTCCGGGCTCCCCTCGGCAAATATCTACTACCACTGGAGTTCAAGAACGTAGACGCTCTTGAAGACCTCCTCATCCTGAATCCAGTACTCGAGGCTGCTGCCGTCGCGTCCGACTTCAATCTCTTCGATATCGAAGTCGAGCTTCATCGGGTCGCGATGGTGAACCATCTCTGCCTTACTCTCCGCGCGGTAGCCAGCAACCGTCTCCGGTTCGGTCATGACCTCAGCGGTGAATTCTAACTCACCGACACCGCGGGTAAAACGATTGCAGTCAGTGAACAGGTACTCCCCGTCAGTGACGTCCCAGGTACCGAACCGGCTAGTGATCTCCAGTTCGAAACGGTCGCCCCTTATCAGTGGTTCGACGAACTCAACCGAAAGGATTCCAATGAACTCCCCGCTGACGTTTACCTGGTTCAGCTCACGTCCGGGGCGGCGACGTGCCGGTCGAGCGTCGCCTCGGCCAGCGCGGACGGGTCGCGCTCGTCGGGGAGGACGCTGAGGGTCACCGCCCGGGTCCGCTGGTCGGTCGCACAGAACCCCTGGTCGGGGTCGGCGGGCTGCATCGACCGGAGGAGCTTCATCCGGTCGGGCTCCTCGCAGGTTCCCTGGACCGGCCGCGCGTCCCGCAGTTCGATTCGGCCGTCGTCCGGCTCGAACAGGCTCCGCCCGAACCAGGCGTGGCCGGCGCCGTCCCCGGTGCGGGCCTCCACCCAGACCGGTTCTTCGGCGTCGACGTCGGTCACGACGACGCCGAACCGCTCGTCGACCATCGCGGCCTGCGGCGCGTCGATGGTCGCCCCCGCCCGCAGGTCGCGGACGACCCCGACGCAGCCCGCCGTCCCGAGGAGTCCGGCTCCGGCGAGCGTCCGGAGGCAGTTCCGGCGGCGCATGCTCGCATCGGTCTGTGGAACTGCACGAGAGACGTTACAAGAGTTCTTCCGCCGGCGAGGCGGAGGCGCCGGCGGCAGGATGCGACCCTCGCGGCGGGCAGGTCGCCGACGGGGTCGCGCGTGGCCGAGGCAGGAGTACACCGGTGCACGGGACCGGGCCGGCGACGAGGCCAGCGTCGCCGGACTTGATGGCAGGTCGAACCAGATGGGTGTTACCGGGCGTGGCGTCTCACCTCCACGAGACCGTTCCGGTCGGCGGAGCCCTCCGACGTCGGACGACTACGACCGGCAGGTGGCACCGAACCGGCGGACCCCGCGTACGGGCGGTGGCTTGCGGACATTGCACTCGCACAAACTGGGGGACGGGGAATAAAACTTCCGTATATATGTCCTAATAGCCTATTCTGTATGCGTGTGAATAAAGAAAGGCCGAAATAAATAAGAAAATAGCTAAAAACCACCAAATTTATTCACACCTCAAAATCCGTCTCCGCCCGACCTGGCGTTCCGCCACGAGCCGTCCCGGGGGACCTACACCTTCGCCTTTCGGGCTGCGACCTCGCGGGCTCGACCCCGGGTGCCGTCGCTGCTCACAGCAGTTCGCAGCAGCGGGCACGGTGGGATTCGAACCCACGACCGTCGGATGTCTTCCCGCACCGGGGACCGGGTACGGATAGAAGTCCGACGCTCTATCCGAACTGAGCTACGTGCCCTCGTCGTCGGTTTCTGTGCCGAACCGAATAGAGGTTGCGGAGTGACCGGACGTCCGGATGGATTCCGCTGCCGGCCCGACGCGCTATCCGACCCGCGCGACGTGTCCGCCGGTCGTCACCGGGTTGCCACGAGAGCGGGACACGGCTTCGCGAGCGCCGTGGGACCCCCTCGCGCACGGACCGCCGAACAAAGCCGTTAAGCGGCCGCTCGGACTACCGTCGGTGAATGCGAGTCATCGGAACCGTCGGGCTGGCCGGCAGCGGCAAGGGCGAGTTCGCGACCGTCGCCGAGGAGCTGGGCGTCCCGGCCGTCACGATGGGCGACGTCATCCGTCAAGCGTGCCGCGACCGGGGGCTGGACCCAGCCGAGCACCACGGCGCGGTGGCCCAGGCGCTCCGCGAGGAGAACGGACCGACGGCCATCGCCGAGGCGTCGCTGCCGCACGTCGAGGCGGCGCTGGCGGACGCCGATACCGTTCTCGTCGACGGCATCCGCTCGGACGTCGAGGTCGAGGTCTTCGAGGAGCGGTTCGGCGAGGACTTTCTGCTGGTCAGCATCGAGGCGCCGTTCGAGCTCCGGCGGCAGCGGGTCGGCGAGCGGGGCCGAGACAACGTCGGCGACGACGGCGAGAGCCTCGCTGTGCGAGACGAGCGCGAACTCGGGTTCGGCCTCGGTGACGCGATGGAGCGGGCCGACCGCACTATCCACAACACCGGAACGCTCGAGGAGTTCCGCGAGCAGGTTCGGGAGGTGCTCGGATGATATACAGCGTCGACGTCCAGGTCACGGCGCCGGTCAACGACACCGAGGTGACGGACCGCGTCGCCGACGCGGTTCGGAACCTCTTCCCGGAGGCCGAAATCGAGTCGTACCCGGGCGAACTCGTCGCCACCTGCCACTCGATGGAGGCGTTCTCCGAGCGGCTCCACGAGCAGGCCATCCTCGACACGGCCCGCGGCGCCTTCTTCTCGGGACAGGAGGGTGACACGTTCAGCTTCCGGCTGAAGAAGCAGGCGGCCTTCCGCGGCGTGGTCAACTTCGCGGTCGGCGACGACAGCGAGCTGGGCGACATCCACGTCCGCGTGCGGGTGACCGAGCCGGACGTCGAGAGCTACGTCGACCACGTCGCGCCGCCGACGGAGGACGGGACCCCGGTCGACCCCGATTCCTGAACGACAGCGCCGGCGGCGACGCTACCGGAGGCCGCTGACGAATATCGCGACCCGCTCGGCGTGGTCCCGGCGGCGGGTCACCCGGACCTCCTCGACCCACTTGACCCACTGGAAGCCGCGACGGCCGGGGGCGACGAGTCGCAGCGGGAAGCCGTGGCCGTGGCCGAGCCGCTCGCCGTCGACGGCCGTCGCCAGCAGGGCGTCGCGGGCCTCCTCGATCGGCAGGCTCCACCGGTATCCGGTGACCGAGCGAAAGGAGACCCACGCCGCGCTCTCGTCGGGGTCGGCGGCGTCCAGCAGCGACCCGACGTCGACGCCGCGCCAGTCGTGCTCGGAGTACCAGCCGCTCGTGCAGTCGAGCAGCGCGCGGCGCTCGTCGTCGGCGGCGAGCTCGGCGTACTCGAGGTCCATCGGCTCGGCGACGGCACCGTCGACGGTCAGCGACCACGACGCCACGCCGACGGGGTCGGGGTCGTCGGCCACCCAGCTGGTCACCGGGAAGGCGTTGCCGTCGTCGCTGCCCGTCTCCCGGGAGCCGGTGAAGCGGCGCTCGGCGCCGGCCGTCTCGAGGGCGCCGTTGACCGTGCCCTGGAGCCGGTAGACCGCCGCCCCGGCGACGACGGCGGCGGTGTACCGGAGTGCGGTCCGCCGCCCCTCGAAGTCGGCCCGCGAGGGGAGCCGGAAGCGCGACAGGAGGTGGACGGCCAGCAGCCCGGCGACGACGAGCCCGAGCCCGATGTGGAGGTTCAGCAGCCCCCAGGGGCCGAGGTCGAGGGAGGCGCCGAACACCCAGGCGACACCGGAGGCGAAGGCACCGACGGTGACGACGGCCAGAAGCGCCGAGAGCGCGACGACGGCGCTGTGGCGGATTCCGCGCAGCCGGGGGCGGACCCGCCGGAGCTTCAGCCCGACCAGCCCGGCCAGCACCAGCCCGCCGAGCCCGTGGGTGAGGAAGACCCACGCCCGGCTGGGCCGCCCGGAGTAGAGGCCCACGATTCCGGTCGCGAGGACGAAGGCGACGCCGACGAGCAGCGAGCCGTCGAGGACGCGCGGGCTCGGCGCGGTCAGCCACGCTGGCCAGTCCATACCGGATGAAGGGACGCGAGTCGCTAATAGGTTCGGTCGCGGTCGCCGCCGGGGTCAGCTACAGTAGGCGTTCTCGTCGTCAACCAGGTTCCGCATGCGGGCCAGCGAGAGCGGCTCGAACTGCCGCGGGGCCCGTGCAGCAGCGGGAGCCGGGTCGGTCCCGTCGGTCGCGGCCCACGGGTCGGTCCGTCCGCGGGCGGCTATCTCGGTCGTTCGGGTGGTCGTCTGCGGGTCGTGCGTCGGTGCGGGTCCAGTGCTCATGTGTCGTGTGTGTCGTTCGGCGTTCGTCGTCGGTACTGTCGGGCGAGAATCAGGGGCGTACACCGACGGCGAGCGCGAGCGTCGAACCGCGGACGCGTGTGGCGTCTCGCATACACCGCTGTATTACACGATTGTTCATAAAGATACCGAAGGCGGACGATCATTGCGGACGGTCGTCAACCTACGGCTCCCAGACGACGATGGTGGCGTCGAGGCGACCGTACGGGATGTCGTGGCGGTCGACGAACGCCAGCGGGAGCAGGTCGGGCCTGGTCGTGAGCGCGACCAGCCGGCCGACCGACCCCTCGCGGGCGCGGTCGGCGACGGCGCCGTAGAGGTCCCGCAGGTCCTCATCGACGCGGACGCCGAACGGCAGGTTCGTGACGACGCAGTCGGCCTCGAGGCTCGCCGCCCGGGCGTCGGCCTCGACGACGTCGATCTCGTCCTCCAGGTCGGCGGCCTCGCGGTTGACCCGGGCACAGCGGCGCCACTTCGCGCGGCGCTCCCGGGCCTCGACGTCGAGGTCGGGGTCGCGGGGCTCGTGGTCGGCCCGGCGTTCGCGGAACCGCGCGGCGTCGTACCGCGGCAGGACGGCGAAGGCGGGGTCGAGGTCCGGCCGCGGCACCCGGTCGGTCGCCGCCAGCGCGGCCTCGATAGGGATGGTCGCCGACCCCGCCATCGGGTCGACGAGCCGGTCGCCGGCCCCGTAACCCGCCAGCCGGAGCATCGAGGACGCCAGCGTCCCGCGCAGCGGCGCGTCGTGCTCGCAGACCCGGTAGGGCCGCTTGTGCAGGGAGTCGCCCGTCAGGTCGACCGCCAGCGTGAACCGGTCGTCGTACAGGTACGCCTCCAGCCGGACGGTCGGGTCGTCGAGGTCGACCGGGAGCCGCTCGCCCGTCGCCGCCCGGTAGCCGTCGATGACGGCCTGCCCGACCCGCTCGGCGACGTCCACGCTGGTGAACTCGTGGCCGCCGTGCCGCGTCCCGACGACGCCGAACGACTCGACCGGAAGGTGGGCCGCGAGGTCGACGCTCCGCGTGAGGCGGTAGACGTCCTCGAGTTCGGTGACGGTGCCGTCGACCAGCACCTCCATGACCCGGTGGCAGGTCCGCGAGCGGTAGTGGAGGTCGTAGACGTCCGTCCGGCGCCCCTCGAAGACGACGACGCCGCGGTGGTGCCGGTCGGCGTCGGCGCCGACGAGGTCGGCGAGCTCGGCGCTTGTCACGGACTCGAGGCCGCCGTTCGTCGTCGCGAGCAGGCGCACACCGTCGGTAACGGCGAGCGGGACAAAAGGCCGGCGGCGCGGACGGGTCAGGCGGGGGTCTCGCCGGCGTCCTCCGGGACGAACCGCGAGGCGACGTATCCGACGGCGGCCGCGATTCCGGCCGGGAACGCGACCACGAACAGGCTCGCGAGGAAGAACTCCCCGCGCCCGGTCAGCCCGCCATCGACGTCCGCGAGGGGGCTGAAAGCGACGAGGGGTATCAGAAGCAGGACGACCGCGACGGCGTAGCCGCTCTTGGCGACCGCTCCCTGGACGGTCCGCTGGCGGACGAGGTAGGCCGTCGAGCCGAGCCAGGCGACGAGTCCGACCAGGACGCCCCAGCCGCTCCCGGTCACGATGGGCGTGACGATGAGCCCGACGATACCGACGACGATGCCGCCGACGATGCCGACCACGACGGTGAGCGTGTTGTCCACGAGCCCGTCCGGGTCCAGGAGCTGTCCGTCCGCGGACGTGGACGTAGATGAGGACGAGGACGAGGAGGCGGACGTACTCGCCTCCGTGACGCTCCGGCCGCCCCCCTCTTCGGTGGGGCCGTAGGTCGGCTCCGGCTCCCCGCCGGTCCCCTCGTCCGACGACCCCCAGGTCCTGGTCTCGCCGATGCTCCCGGCGTCGCTGCCGCCGTCGGACCCGGAGCTGTCCCACGCCCCGTCGCTGTCGGCGTCGGCCGCGTCCTTCTCCGCCGTGAGGTCGGCCGAACAGTGCATGCAGTAGGTCGCCGTCTGCCCGATGGGCTCGCCGCACTCCGGGCAGTGCGGGTCGGCGTCGCTCATGCCGTCCGTGCCTCCGTTTCGGCCGGTCGGTCGGTCGGTCGCATCTCTCGTATCCCCCTCTCGTTGTGTTCAGGTCGCCACAGGGTCTTGATTATTCCCCCTGTTCACCAGGCCAACAGCGCGACGAGCGCGGCGGCGATCCAGACGACCTTCAGCGCGGTGTTGACGAGGACCACCTTCGTTCCGAACTCGGCCCCCCAGATGCCGAACTGGAACGGGATCGAGCGCTTGAACGTCGAGACGGTGAAGGAGACGATGCCGCCCAGCAGCATCGTCGCGACGGCCGTCCGGGCGGTGAAGACGCCGTCCTCGATCAGCGGCGCGATGGTGACGGCGCCGCTCGTGGTGTCGACGGCGGAGACCACGATGACGGGGACGGCCGCCGACGGCAGCCCCGTCAGCGACGCCAGCGGGTCGGCTGCGCCGCCGGTCAGCGCCTCGAGGTCGTAGTACGCCGTTAGCGCGGCGACGACGGCGTAGACGACGACCAGCCGCGGCGTCGACGGTTCCTCGTCCTCGGCGTCGGACTCCCCGTCCTCGCGGTCGTCTCCGGCGGCCTCGCCCCCGTCCGCGCGGGCGTCGGCCTCGACCTCGACCATCGCGTCGGGGTCGACGTTCCCCGGCCCGAGCAGGACCGCGCCGGCGGCGACCCCCGACAACGTGATTGCCAGCGCGATGCCGGCCCGGAAGCCGACGTACAGCAGGCCGACCCGCAGCCCGAGGATGGGTATCAGCACCGGCGCGTAGAAGGTGAATACGTGCTGGACGAAGCCGAAGAACGTGTTGATGGTGACGGCGACGAGCGTCGCGCGGTCGTCGAGCAGTCCCGAGTCGCGGTACTCGGCGAGCATGCCGTAGCCGGCGGTGGTCGAGGCCGCCGTCGTCAGGATGGCGCCGCCGACCTCGTCGGGGAGGTTCGCCGGCCCCGTCAGCGGCTCCGACAGCGCCGCGACGTAGTCGACGGCGCCGAAGGCGACGAGCAGGTTCGCGATGGCGACCCCGCCGGCGATGGCGACCGCGATTACCAGCACCCGCGGCAGGACCTCGCCAACGAGCAGCGCACCCAGGGACGGAGCCATACGGTCGACGGTTCGCTCCGGCCGGTCGAAACGGTTACGTTCCCGGCCACATCCCGGACCGGGGCGGTAGCCGGCCCCTATCGGTAACGAATGCCTGAAACGCCGGCCATCGACTGCATCTTTTTAAGTGTTCCCGGTACAGATGTACGACGTACTCCAATGAGCGACGATAGCACATCGACGACCGACCGCCGGGCCCTGCTGCGGGCCTCCGGGGCCGCCGGCCTCGCGTGGGTCGCCGGCTGCGTCAGCACGGACGACGGAAACGGCAACGGCAACGGCAACGGCGACGGCACAGAGACCAGCGGCGACGGCAACGGCGACGCGGACGAGGAGACCGAGCCCTACCAGATCGGGATGGTAAACTCGCTGACCGGGTCGCTGTCGGCGTTCGGCGAGCGGAACCAGCGCGGCAAGGACCTCGCGCTCTCGGCGGTCAACGAGGTCGGTATCGGCGACCGCGAACTCGACATCGTCGTCGAGGACTCCACGAGCGAGCCACAGGGGGGCGTCTCGGCCGCCCAGAAGCTCGTGAACCAGGACGGGGTTCCGTTCCTCATCGGCGCGGTGGGCTCCGGCGTCTCGCTGTCCATCTACGAGAGCGTCATCCAGGACACCGACGTCGTCCAGTTGAGCCAGAACTCCACCGGCCTGGGACTGACGGAGTTCCCGGACCTCCTGCGGATGTCGCCCAGCGGGCGGTCACAGTCGGTCGCGCTGGCCGACATCATCACCGAGGACGGCTACGACGAGGTGGCGGTCACCTTCGTCAACGACGACTTCGGGCAGACGCTCACCGACGCCTTCGTCGAGGCGTACGACGGCGAGGTCGTCTACAACAGCCCACACGACAGGGACCAGCAGTCCTACTCGAGCGTCGTCTCGGAGATGAACGACTCCGGTGCCGACGCGTGGCTGTTCAACACCTACCAGGACGTGTTCATCTCGATGGTGAACGAGGTGTTCTCCAGCGGCTACGAGGCGCAGTTCTACGGGACCGACTCCACCCAGGGGTCGAGCGTGATCGAGGAGACGCCGGAGGGCAGCATGGAGGGCATGAAGATCGCGCTCCCGTCGGCCCCCGTCGACCAGGAGAACTACCAGGCGTTCGCCTCGCGGTTCGAGGACGAGTACGGCGACCCGCCGACGACGTGGGCCGCCTTCGCCTACGACTGCGTCGTCACGGCGGCGATCACCATCCAGGCGGCCGACGAGTTCAGCGGTGCCGCCCTCGGCGAGGTCGTCCGCGACGTCACCCGCCCCGAGGGGGAGGCGGTGACCAGCTTCGAGGCCGCGAGCGAGATACTCGCCGACGGCGGCGGACCCGGGGACGTCGACTACCAGGGCGTCAGCGGTCCCATCGACCTCGACGAGAACGGCGACCCCGTCGGCTTCCTCCAGATACTCGAGGTCGAGGACCACGAGTACGTCGAGGCCGGCTTCGTCGAGGGCTGAGCGCCGATGGCCGCTCTCGGGTTGCTCGCCAACGGGCTGGTGTTCAGCAGCATCATCGTGCTCGGGAGCATCGGGCTGTCGCTCGTCTACAGCATCGCCGACTTCGCCAACTTCGCCCACGGCGATACGATGACCGTCGGCGCCTACGCCACCCTGGTGACGTTCGGCGCCGTCGGCGGCGTCGGGGGACCCGCCGTGCTCGGCCTCCCGGCCGCCTTCTTCCTCGCGCTTTCGGCCGGCTTCGCCGTCGCAGCCCTCGTGGCCGTCGTGACCGAGAAGGTCGTCTACGACCCGCTGGAGGTCGGCTCCATCGGTCTGCTCATCACCTCCATCGGCGTCGCGTTCATCTACCGCGGGCTCGTCCAGATGGTCTTCTCCGCCGAACCCACGCGGTACGGCGTCCAGCGGCTCCGCCCCATCGAGTCGTTGATTCCCTACGGCGTCCGGGTGACATACCACGACGTCGCCATCGTGGTCACGTCGGTCGTCCTCGTCGGCTGCCTCCACGCCCTGCTGCAGTACACGGACCTCGGCCGGAAGATGCGCGCGATGGCGGACGACCCGGAGCTGGCCCGCGTCAGCGGCATCCGGACCGACCGCATCCGGCTCGTCACGTGGACAATCGGCGGCGGCCTCGCGGGCGTCGGCGGCGTCTTCCTCGGGCTGTTCAACCGGCTGAGCCCCCGGATGGGGTTCAACCTGCTCCTGCTCGTCTTCGCGGCGGTCATCCTCGGCGGCATCGGCTCCGTCTACGGGGCGATGCTCGGCGGCCTCCTCATCGGGATGATACACGAGGCGATGCCACTGCTGTCGGACGTCGGCGAACTGCTCCCGCTCGTCCCCGACGCGTTCGGCGTCCCCATCGGCATCGAGTACGCGGAGGCGGTCGCCTTCGTCATCATGGTCGCGGTCCTGCTCGTCCGACCGACCGGCATCGCCGGGGAGGGGGGCTGAGATGGCCGACGCTACCGGGATGGTGAGCGATATGACGGCCGAAGAGCAGGGCGTGACGGTCGCCGTCGCCGCGTTCGGCGCCGTCCTGCTCCTCGGGCTGCTCTCGGGGCGGCTCGGTCCGACGTACTTCCTCTTTCTCGTCGGGCTCGCCGGAATGTACGCGTTGCTGTCGCTCGGGCTGAACTCCCAGTGGGGGTTCAGCGGGCTCATCAACTTCAGCGTCGCCGCCTTCTTCGGCATCGGTGCCTACGGCGCGGCGCTGATGACCGCGAGCAGCTCGCCGGTCGCCGGTGGTTTCAACTCGGTGTACGGGCTGGCCGTCGCGCTCGTGCTGGCGACGGTCCTGGCGCTGTTCATCGGGCTCCCGACGCTGCGGCTCCGGGCGGACTACCTCGCCATCGCCTCGCTGGGGCTGGCCGAGGTCGTCCGCCGGGTCATTCTCAACGAACGGCGCTGGACGAACGGGAACCTCGGCGTCCGGGGCATCCCCGGCTTCTTCGACGGCTGGCCCGTCCTCTCGACGTTCCCCGAGGCGATGCCCGGGCTCCGCATCGCCGTCCCGCTCGGTCCGGTCATCGAACTCGGGACGCCGTTCTACCGGATGCTGCTGAACGTCCTGCTCGTCACCGTCTTCGTGGTCGGCAGCTACCTCCTGCTCTCGCGGGTCCACCGCTCGCCGTGGGGGCGGGTGCTCCGGACCATCCGCTCGGACGAGGACCTCGCCCGCGCGCTCGGCAAGAACACCTACCTGTTCAAGCTCCAGGCGTTCGTCCTCGGCAGCCTCGTGATGGCGCTTGCGGGCGTCTTCTACGCCCACCTCAACCTCTTCGTCAGCCCGGCCACGCTCGACCCCATCACGACGTTCTACGTGTGGGTCGCGGTCATCCTCGGCGGCACCGGCTCGACGCGCGGGGCGGTGTTCGGCGGCGTCGTCGTCGTCGTCCTCCGCGAGGGGACGCGCGGCCTCACCGGCCTCGAGTGGATACCGCTCGAGGCCCCGCCGCTCCGGCTGGTGATGATCGGCCTGCTCATCGTCCTCCTGATGCGGTTCCGGCCGCAGGGCATCCTGCCGCCACAGCGGGAGCTCATCTGGCCGAGCGCCGTCGACGAGGCGCCGGAACGGCCCGACACCGGCGTCCGGGAGGCCCGGGGTGAGAGCGATGACTGACGCCGTCGCCGACCGGGAGCCCGCCGCCGGAGACGCCGCCGACGCGGCGGCCGGGACCGGCGGGCCGACCGACGACGTCGTCCTCAGCGTCGAGGACCTCCGCAAGGAGTTCGGCGGCCTCGTCGCGACCGACGACGCCACCTTCGAGGTCGAGCGCGGCACCATCACCGGCCTCATCGGACCGAACGGCGCCGGCAAGTCGACGATATTCAACCTCGTCTCGGGCTTCTACGAGCCGGACGCGGGCCGCGTCGAGGTCAACGGCGTCGACGTCACCGGGCTCGAGCCGTACGAGGTGGCCGACCACGGCCTCATCCGGACGTTCCAGACGCCCCGCAAGCTCGAGGGCATGACGGTCCGGGAGGCGATGCTCGTGGGCCCGCAGGACCAGCCCGGCGAGTCGTTCCTGAAGCTGTTCACCTCGCCGGGCGAGGTCGGGGCGGCCGAGAAGCGGAACCTCGCCGACGCCGAGCGGATGCTCGCCGAGTTCGAGATCGACCACCTGGCCACGCAGCCGGCGACCGACATCTCCGGCGGCCAGACCAAGCTGGTCGAGCTGGCCCGCGCGATGCTGGCCGAGCCGGAGATACTGCTGCTCGACGAGCCCGCCGCGGGCGTCAACCCGACGCTCCGCAAGAAGCTCGCCGCCCAGATACGCCGGCTCAACGAGGCCGGCACGACCTGCCTGCTCATCGAGCACGACATGGAGTTCGTGATGGACCTCGCGGACCCGGTCATCGTCCTCCACCGCGGCAGCGTCCTCACGCAGGGCCCGCCCGAGCACGTGCAGGCCGACGAGCGCGTCATCGACGCCTACCTCGGGGGTGGCGCGTGAGCGGCCGGCCCGTCCTCGAGCTGTCCGACGTCGACGGCGGCTACGGCGAGGTGCAGGTCCTCGAGGACCTCTCGCTGCACCTCGAGGCCGGCGAAATCGTCTGTCTCATCGGCCCCAACGGCGCCGGGAAGTCGACGGTCCTCAAGACGGTCTTCGGGCTGCTGACGCCGTGGACGGGGGCCGTCCGGTACCACGGCGACGACATCGGCGGCATGGCACCCGAGGACATCGTCCGCGAGGGAATCGGCTACGTCCCGCAGACCGACAACGTGTTCGGCTCGCTCACCATCGACGGGAACCTCCGGATGGGCGGGGTCGCCCGCGACGACGACCGCCTCGAGGCGGTCATCGAGGACCTCTACGAACGGTTCGACATCCTCCGGGAGAAGCGGGGGGCGAAGGCGCGGGACCTCTCGGGCGGTCAGCGGCAGGTGCTCGCCTTCGCCCGGGCGCTGGTCATGGAGCCCGACGTCCTCCTCGTCGACGAGCCGTCGGCGGGGCTGGCGCCGAACACCGCCGACGAGGTCTTCGGCCACGTCGAGGCCGTCAACGCCATGGACACGGCCATCCTCATGGTCGAGCAGAACGCCATCAAGGGCCTGAACATCTCCGACCGCGGCTACGTCCTCGACCAGGGGACCGTCGCCTACGAGGGCGACGCCGACTCCCTCCTGGACGACCCCGAGGTCTCGAAGCTCTACCTCGGGGGGTAGGTTCGACCGGAAACGACCGCCTGCGCCGGACTCCCAACCGTTTCGGCTCCGCGACCGTTCTCCGTCCGCTCGGAGTCGGGTCGCTGCCGCACCCGGTCTTCCCCGGGAGCGGCCGTCGCTACGACTCGACGCAGCCCGCGGCCCGACCGCCGTACCGGCCGACCCCGGGCCGCTCTACCGCGCGGCCTCGAGCCCGGCGGCGGCGACGCGGACCGCGTCCTCGGCGGCGTCGACCATCCCGAGGAAGCTGACGAAGCCGTGTATCATCGCGTCGTACCGGGCGTGGGAGACGTCGACGCCGTCGGCATCGAGCGCCGCGGCGAAGGCGTCGCCCTCGTCGCGGAGCGGGTCGAAGCCCGCGGTGACGAGCGTCGCCGGCGGCAGCCCCGAGAGGTCCTCACAGAGCAGCGGCGCGAGGTACTCGTTGCGGTGGTGG
>PXQM01000115.1:10418-19622 GCA_003021325.1 Halobacteriales archaeon QH_10_70_21 | reverse complement strand
CTACGGACGCTCATGAGCCTGTCACTGGAACGCGAGTGCCCGGAGTGTGGCGAGCCCCGGGAGTTCTACAAGGCCGCGAGCATGCGGGTACAGCTCGGAACGAAGGAGAAGTGGCACTGCCCGGAGTGCGACTACGGGTTCGTGACCATCGACGACATCGACACCTCGACGGCTCCGGCGTAGGGCTACCGAAGAACTAACCACCGTGGCGTCCACCGGTGGGACGATGAAGCTGCGCCTCCGGCTCTCGCTTCTGTTCCGGATGGTCGTCGCCGCCGGAATCCTGCTGTCCATCTCCGTCGTCGTCGCGCTGTTTCTCACCGTCGTCGGCGGAGCACTACTGCTCGGGCTGTTCGGATGGACCGAGGAGGTCCTCGTGGCACTGGCGGCACTCCCCAGGATTTCCGCGGTAACCGCAGTTCCCGAGCGTCAGGTACCTGCTCCCGCCGGATACCCCCCCGCCGCCGGCGTGGTCGGGGCGCTGCTGGTCTGTCTCTACCTCGTCGTCGTCGAGACGAGCGCCTCGGTCGTCGCAGCCCTGTCGTCGGTCACCGGTGTAGTCGTACTGTTCCTCCTCGGTGCCGCCCTCGCCATCTGGGCCACCCTTCGCGAGGTCCGGAGACGGATCCGGCGCCTGCAGGACCGCATCTCACAGGACAGCAGCCTGCTGGAGCACACCGAACCGGCGGTCGCGGCGACGGCGCGACGGCTCGCCCAGCTGGCCGGCGTACCCGAGCCGACCGTCCGCGTGACCGGACCCGAGCGCCCGGAGTCGGTCACGGTCGGCAGCGGTAAGGACGCCCTCGTACTTGTGTCGGCCGGCCTGATTGGGACCCTCTCGGAGGCGGAGCTGGAGGCGGTGCTGGCCCACGAGATCGCCCACCTTGCAAACGGCGACAGCCGGGTGATGAGCGCGGCGCTGGGTCCGGTCCTGGCTGCCGACGAGTACGTCGAGGACGACCCGGACGACCTCGGGGACTCCGTCTGGAACGGGGTGTTCGGTGCGCTGAAGCGATACGGCCAGTTCGGCGTGGCGTTCCTCTCGCGGGGCCGCGAGCGAGCAGCCGACGTGGCCGCGGCGGAGTTGATCGGCTCGCCAGCGGCGCTCGCGAGCGCAATCGAGGCACTCTCGGACGCGCGCGGCCGACCCGAGACGGACCTCAGGGACTGGGAGGAATCGGTCGCCGTCATGGACATCCTGCCGCCGGCGGAGCCGGACGTCTCGACGGGGCCCTACCGGACCCATCCGTCCGCCGAGGACCGGGTCGAATATTTACGCGAAATAATATTTTCGGCCGAAGCCGAGCGCTGAGCGAGAACTCCTAAACCGTATACTGCGATAGCAAATCGAGCTCGGAGCGACACCGTGAGCTCTCGGGGTGTTCGGAATCGCTTCGAGAACGGTACCGGACGGACCGTCGTGCGGCGCGTTACTCCTCGTCGAGCGCCTGCCAGGAGAGTCGCGGGTTCCGCGCGGCAGCGACCTGGTCGATGCGGCCGGCCGCGGTCCGCTCCGGTGCGCTCGCCAGCGCGGCCTCGTCGTCGCTGCGGGCCGCGTTGAACGCTGCGGCGAGCTGGTCGAGCGTGCGCTTGCCCTCGACCTCGGTCGGCTCTGTCATCAGCGCCTCGTCGACGATCTCGGGCCACTTCGTCGTCGGCGGGTGGACGCCGTAGTCGAGCATCCGCTTTGCGACGTCGGCGGCGTCCTGCTCGCCGGCGCTGGCGACGAACTCGTGGTGGAAGGGGCCGAACGGCACCTCGTAGTCGACCTGCTCGGCCAGGTAGTTGGCGTTCAGCACCGCCTTCGCGCTGGCGTCGGTCAGCCCCTCGTGGCCGAGACGGGCGATGTAGGCGTAGGCCTTCACCAGCACCAGCCAGTTGCCGGCGTAGCCGTGGACCTTGCCGATGGACTCCTCGGGCGTGTACCGGACGTACTCGCCGTCGACTTTCCGGACGTGCGGGTCGGGCAGGAACTCGGCGAGCTCGGCGGTGACGCCGACCGGACCAGCGCCGGGACCGCCGCCCCCGTGCGGCGTCGCGAACGTCTTGTGGACGTTGTAGTGCATGACGTCGAAACCCATGTCGCCCGGCCGGGCCCGCCCGAGCAGGGCGTTGAGGTTCGCCCCGTCGTAGTAGAGCAGCCCCCCGACGTCGTGGACCATCTCCGCGATGTCACGGATGTCGTGCTCGAAGAGCCCGAGCGTGTTCGGGTTCGTGAGCATGAGCGCGGCGGTCTCCTCGGAGAGCGCGGCGTCCAGCGCCTCGAGGTCGACGCGGCCGTCCTCGCCGCTCGGCAGCGTCACGACGTCGTACCCCGCAAGCGCCGGTAGGCACGCGCGACGAGGATGCCGGTGAACTCGCCGGCGGCCCCGGCGGGCGGCTGCAGGGTGACCGCGTCCATGCCGCCGATGCGGCCGAGGTAGTCCTGGAGCTCGTGCTGGAGCTCGAGGGTCCCCTGGACGCTCTCGGCTGGCCGGTCCGGATGGACCAGCCCCTTCGGGTTGACCGCGACGTCCTCGATGAACTTCGGGTTGTACTTCATCGTACAGGAGCCGAGCGGGAACGGCCCGGAGTCGACGCCGTAGTTCATCTCCGAGAGCCGGGTGTAGTGACGGGCCAGCTCCGGCTCCGAGAGCGACGGCAGCTCGACGTCGTCCCGGGTGAGGTCGTCCGGGAGCGGTGAGTCGACCTCGACGGACTCGGTGTTCTTCTCCGAGAGCAGGGGCTCGTAGCTTCGGTCGTCTGCGGTCCAGGTCGCCTGGTCGTACTCGAGCCGGTCGTCGGTCATCGTGCGGCCTCCCCGAGGGCGGCAACGAGGCCATCGATGTCGCCCTCGTTCGTCTCGGTCGCACAGAGCTGCAGTTCGTGGTCGCCGACGACGTGGACGGCGTAGCCGGCTGCCTCGAGGTCGTCGGCGACGGCCGGCGCCGGTTGGTCGGTCCGGGCGACGAACTCCCGGAAGTGGTGGCGGTCGTGGACGGGCGCCCGGACGCCCGAGAGCTGGTCGACCCGGGCGGCGAGCTCCTCGGCCCGCCCGACGCAGTCGTTGGCCAGCTCGACGAGGCCATCGGGACCGAGCCAGGCGGCGTGCATCGCCACCCGCAGGGCGACCCACGCCTGGTTCGTGCAGATGTTCGAGGTGGCCCGCTCCCGCCGGATGTGCTGTTCGCGCGTCTGCAGCGTCAGGGTGTAGGCGCGGCGGCCGGTCTCGTCCTCGCCGGCGCCGACCAGCCGGCCGGGAACCTGCCGGAGGAGCTCCTCGCGGCAGGCGAACAGGCCGATACCCATCCCGTAGGCGGTCGGTACCCCCAGGGCTGCGGCGTCGCCGACCACCACGTCCGCGCCGGCGCCTGCGGGCTCCTCCAGCACCGACAGCGCGACCGGGTCCGACCCGAGGACGAAGGCCGCCTCGTTCTCGTCCGCCAGGCGCCCGATGGAACCGAGGTTCTCCTCTATCGTCCCGCGCACCGTCGGGGACTCCGCGTAGACGACCAGCGTCTCCTCGTCGACCATCGACTCGAGGGCCTCGACGTCTGCGTTGCCGTCGTCCATCGGGTACGTCTCCACGCTGCGGTCCTGGCCAGCGACGTAGTTGTCCAGCGTCCGCCGGCGGCCGGTCTGGAGCCGCTCGGGAATCAACACGCGGTGCCCGGAGCGTCCTCGAACGCGCGTCGCGAGGGTCGCCGCCTCGCCGAGGGCCGTCGCGGCGTCGTACATCGAGCAGTTGGCGACGCCCAGCCCGGTCAGCTCGACCAGCATGGACTGGTACTCGAACAGCGCCTGCAGGAACCCCTGGGCCACCTCGGGCTGGTACTGGGTGTAGCTGGTCAGGAACTCCGAGCGGTCCGAGAGGTGGTCGACCATGGACGGGACGTAGTGGTCGTAGTGCCCGCGGCCGAGGAACTCCGTCAGGTCGTCGTTGCCCCCGAGCGTCCGGTCGACGAGCGCCCGTACCGCCCGTTCGCTCCGGGCCTCGATGTCGAGTTCGCTGTCGAACCGGACCGCCTCGGGGATGTCGAAGAGCGCCTCCTCGCCGTCCGCGCCGACCGCCGAGAGCATTTCCTCCGTCTCGGCGGCGGTGTGCGGCGCATAGGGGCTTCCGTTTGCTGTCATAGGAAACTGAACGTACAATCCATAGCGGGCCATCGGTAATTATAGCCCCGGTTCGGGGACCGCAGTCGGACGATGGCGGGACGAGCATCCGGCAATCGGGTACGTGGCCGAGCGGCTGCGCGGGGCGTGCAGTTTTAAGTAGGTGGATGGGCGACTCTCACCGCATGACGACATACCTGGCCGCAACGGACGGTGAAAAGACGAGCAAGCGGCTCAATCGGTACCTCGGGGGTCGCGTGGCCGAGGACGACACCGTCTACGTCGTCAACTCCCACGAGGGCGGCGACAGCACCTCGGACACCGACGCCGTCGAGGGCGAGGAGGCGATGACCGAACTCGCCGAGGGGCTGCCGAACGCCGAGCACCACCAGCTCGTCCGCGGCAACGACCCCGCGGCGGACATACGGAAGTTCGCGGCGGAGCACGCCATCGACGAAATCGTCATCGGCATCCGCCAGCGGAGCCGAACCGGGAAGATCGTCTTCGGCTCCACCGCACAGGAGGTGTTGCTGTCGGCCGAAGTGCCCGTCGTCTCGATTCCCCTGGACTCATGAGCGCGGACGAACTCCAGGCCGCTCTCGAGGAGCTGCGAGCGGCCCGCGACGCGCTCGACGACGAGGCCGAAGAACGGCTGGACGCCCTCGTCGAGAAGGTCGGGGGCGCCGTCGACGCCGGCCGCACGCTCGACCACGGGGCACTGGCCCGTATCACCCGCACGCTGGACGAGGTCGCCGAGGACGCCGACGGCGAGACGGCCGCGAGGCTGGCGGACGCGAAGGCGGCCGTCTCGACGTACCGCGAGGGCGTTCCCGGCGCCTAGTCGTCGGCCTCGACCGGGGTCTCCGCCAGCAGTTCCTCCGCCAGCGTCGGGACGAAGGTCCCGATGTCGGTGACCATCCCGACCGCCTGCGCGGAGCCGCGGTCCAGGAGCTGCGTGACCGTCGCGGGGTTGATGTCGACGCAGACGACCCGCGTGGTCGACGGCAGGCAGTTGCCCACGGCCACCGAGTGCAGCAGCGTCGACAGCATCAGCACCATGTCGGCCTCGTGGGCCTGCTCGCGGATGGCGTTCTGCGCCTCGACGGCGTCGGTGACGGTGTCCGGCAGCGGGCCGTCGTCGCGGATCGAGCCCGCGATGACGTACGGGATGTCGTTGCTGACGCACTCGTACATGACGCCGGAGTCGAGTTTGCCGCTCTCGACGGCCTCCTCGATGCCGCCCTCGCGGATTATCTCGCTGATGGCGTAGATGTGGTGCTTGTGGCCGTGGCGGGCGTGGTCGAGCGTCTCCGTGTTCACGCCCAGCGAGGTGCCATAGAGGTCCCGCTCGATGTCGTGGACTGCGAAGCCGTTGCCGATGGAGAGGTAGTCGACGTACCCCCGCTCGACGAGGCGGGCGAGGTCCTCGCGGGCCCCCGAGTGGATGAGCGCCGGGCCGGCGACGACCAGCACCTCGCCGCCCTCCGCCTTCGTCTCCGCGATGGCCCCGGCTATCTGCTCGATGGTCGACTCCGAGGGCCGCTCGGCCGACACCCCGCCCTGCATGAAGCCGAAGGCGCCCTCCTGGCCCCTGGGCCGCTCCGGCGGCTGGACGCGGATGCCGGACTGGCCAGTCACCACCATGTCGCCAGCCTCGATGCCGTTGAGCGTCTCCGTGTACGCCCGGACCTCGTCGGCCTCGCTCGGGTCCTCGCCATCCGGCGAGACCGCCTCAACGACGACCGCACAGTCCATCTCGATGTTCTCGACCTCGACCCACTCGCCGCCGATGCGTATCTGCGTCGGGTGGTTCGTCGTCGAGTAGAAGCCGTGCGGGACCACCCTGTTCGTGGGGGCGGGCTCCAGCCGTGCGTCGGAGGGGTCGGCCGGGGTCGCCCCCTGCTGGTGGAGGTCGTGAACGATGCGCTGGAGGTCCTCCTCGGTGTCGGCGGTGACGAGCAATCGCGCGTACGACTCCTCGTCCTTGTGGCGGCCGATGTCGAACTCCTCGACGTCGAAGGAGCCGCCGTGGTCCATGACGATACCGAATGCCGCCTGCATCATCCCCGAGTCGATGATGTGGCCCTCCAGTTCGACGACGCGGGACACGCTCATGCGGACAGGGAGGGCGGCGGCCGATAAGTCGGTTGTGGGTCGCTCCGGGGGACGGCGCTGGCCGACCGGCACCCCACCACGCTCGCGCGTCCTTTCGGTGGCCGTCCTCACCACCGTCGTCGACGTGTGATGCCCCGTGCTCGCAATCGCGCTACTCGGTGCCGGGTTCGGCTGGAGTAAATCGACCACCGCTTCTATCGACGCCACGTCTGGAGCGGCGGCGCCGACGAACGCGAAGAGAAACGGACGGGTTTACGCTGGGGTGGGCGCGACGATGACCGTGTCGCTGCCGCCGAACTCGGCCGTGTCGCTGCCCTGCTTCCTGTCGTCGCCGTTCTCGGGGACCTTCCAGGTCGTCACCTCGGCCTCGGCGGGACCCAGCGTGTAGCTCCCGCTCTCGCCGGCGTTCTCCGGCGTCCCGACGAAATACGAGAACGTCACCTCCTTGTCACCCTCGACCTCGTCGGTGGTAACTACCTCGTCGTCGCCCTCGCTCTGGAAGAGCCGGAGCCGCTTGCGGCCGTTCTTCTCCTCGACGACTCTCGCCTGGCTGTACTCCCCGTAGAGCTCCCACTCGCTGGGGATTTCGTCGTACACCTCGACCGCGCCGGTCGCCTGCTCGTTGAAGTCGCTGATGGTGACCTCGACGCGCTGGGTCCGCGAGTCGCCGTTGACCGAGCTGTCGGTCCGGCGGCTCCCAGCGGCCGTGAGGTCTATCTCATCCGGCGGCGTGACCTTCGTCGGCGGCTCGACAAGGGCGTCGCGTCCGGTCTCGAGGTCCGAGATGGATAGGTCGCCGGTGGCGAGCCCCTCAGCCGTCGTGACTGCCGCCTCGGCGTCGACGAACCCGGCGCCGGTGTTGATGGCGTTGTAGTTGGGGTTGTGGTCCGCTGCGGCGTGCTCGAGGACGCGGATGAGGTCGATCGGCGAGAGCTCCTCGCCGCTCTCGTCGCGGTAGGCCTGCTGGACCAGCATCGCGATGCCGGCCGCCCCGGGACAGGACATCGAGGTGCCGCTGAGACGCCCGTAGAAGGGCTCGGCGTCGCCGGCCTCGCCCAGCGGTCCGAGGACGTCCGCCTTGTCCTGGGTGCTCATGACCAGGTTGCCGTGGGCGCTGACGCCCGGACGGTACAGCGTGATGGGCCGGGCGTCGCCCAGGTCGCCGTCGGCCTGCTCGTAGGCGGTGTACTCGATGGTGTAGTCCGCCGTGACCGAGTCCTCGGGCTCCAGTTCGATGGTGTAGTCGGTGCTACCCTCGACGTCGACGGTGAGGGTGTCGTGCTGCTTGAGGACCTCCTCGCGCATCTGGGCGACCTCGACCCACTCGTCGCCCTGCTTCTCGTAGACCCGCATGCGGACCCACTGTCCCTCCGGGTCCAGCGAGAGTGTCAGGTCCACGCGGTCGACGTTGCTGGCGGTCGTGAAGGCCTCGTAGCTGGAGCCAGTGTCCGTCTCGAACGCCGGCGCCGCGACCACCGGGTCGGTGTTCGCGCCGGCGCCGACCGAGCCGGTGAACGTCCGCTCGTTCACGGTGTAGGTCCGCCCCTCCTGGATGGCGAAGAACTGCCGGAGGTTACTTATCAGGGCGTCGCGGTCGTAGTGGACCGGGTCGACGTCGCTCCGACCACGCGAGGAGAAGCCGACGATGGGACGGTTGTTCGCGTTGTTCTGCTCGTCGATGGTCTTCTCCGCTGCACCGACGCCGAGCACGTGCGGGGCCTTGGCGAACCGGTTGCCCGTTCCCTCGCCGTTCTCGCCGTCGTTCCCGTAGGAGAACACCGGGAGGACGCCCTCCTGGAACACCTTCCAGGTGGCGACGTTGACGGGGTCGTTGGGGTTGTACCGCGCCCCCCGGGAGACACCGTAGGAGTTCGTGACCACGTCGGGGTCGAAGTCGGGCTCGGTACGGATGCGCCCGAGCAGGTGGTCCCACGCGGCAACGACGTACGGCAGGTAGATGTACTGGACGACGGCGTAGCTCGTTATGGTCGCCTCGGGCGCCATTCCCTCGTAGGAGCCCTGGGTAGCGCCGCCACCGTCACCGGCGGCGATACCGGCACAGTGCTGGCCGTGGCCGACGGTGTCGGTGTCGCCCCGGCCGGCGGCGACCCAAAACGGGGCCCGCGGGCCGGTCGGCTCGTCGACGTACCGGTAGTTCGCCTCCACGCGGTCGGCGCCGATTCCGGGATGGCTGGCGTTCAACCCCGAGTCGATGATGACCACGTGGGCGTCCTCGCCTTCGTAGCCGAGGTCGTTGTGAACGGTATCGACCGCCATCGAATCCCGGGACGTGGAGTCGTTGTGCCACTCGAGTTCCTCGGCCTTCCTGACGCGCCGGACGGAGTCCCAGCCCGCGACCGTCCGGAGCTGGTCGGCCGTCAGGTGTGTCCACGCGACGTCGAGGTTCTCGAAGACGTGGTACGTCTCCGGCAGGTCGAGCGTCTCGAGCCGACGGGCGCTCTCGGAGTCGTCGAACACGACGAGCGCTTCCTGAACTCCGCCGCTGGTGTCGAACTGTTCGTCGAGGGTCTCGGTCGAAACCTTCGGTGCCCCGCTGGCGGTGCCAGCGAGCGCGGCGCCGGCCCCCGCGGCACCGACCATCTTCACGAACTGCCTCCGCCGGTAGTTCCGGGACATTGTACCTACCACTCCCGCCTATCCCCACTTCAAAATATTAGCAAAACCGTCCAAACGTCCCGCTCAGCTCTCGTCGGCTGCGGTTCGGGACGCCACGGACCACCCGCAGTCCGACCGGGCTGCGAGACGGTCGTAGAGCGCCCGCAGCCCGGGCGGGTCGGTCGCGGGGAGCACGTGGAACTCGACGCGACAGTCCCGGACGGCGACCCGGAAGGTGTCACCGGTGTCGTCGTCGTGGACGAGGTACAGCGGCATCGGCAGGTCGAACCAGTCGCCGTACTGGTAGGGACCGGCCTCGAGCACCGACTCGAGCAGTTCCGCCAGCGCTGCGTCCGATACGTCGGCGTCCGGCTCGAGGAC
>PXQM01000115.1:0-10364 GCA_003021325.1 Halobacteriales archaeon QH_10_70_21 | reverse complement strand
GGGTCGGTCGGGTCCGCTGCAACCCCCGCACGCGACGAGCCAGTACCGCCCGAACTCGCGACAGTCCACATCAGGGCTCGACGGGACAGCCGGCTACCCGGCCGCCGCGCATCCCGTCGGCCACCCAGTGAATCGACAGGAGGAGCGCCACGAGCGCGAGCAGTGCGAACTCCAGGCCGTCGAGAGGGAGAAACAGCAGCGTCGTCGAGACGCCGAACAGCGACAGGATTCCGACCAGGAGCGCCGACCCGCAGGCGGCACAGCCCGCACCGAGCGCGCCGAGGACGGCACCGACGACGCTCCCGCCGCCGCCCGACAGCGAGACGCCGTGCTCGCGCAGGTGGTACGTCACCATCGCCACGTCGACGCCGAAGAGGGCAGCCACGGCGACGAGGAGTCCGCCCTGGACGGGGCCGAAGCCCGTGCCGACGAACGGGTACAGCTTCGCCAGAATCGTCAGACGGGCACTCCCCGGGAGCGTACCGGTCAGCGCCAGCCCGACCAGCGGGAGGTTCAGCGAGAAGACGAAGAGCGTGAGCCCGACTGCGGCCGCGAGGACGGCGACGACGGCGTATCCCGGGACCGAGAGCACGAGCCGGGCCGTCCGGCCCATGAGCCGCCAGTCGTCGGTCGAGCGCGGGAGCGTCGGGAGGTGTCGGCCGACGGTCATGCGTCGAACCCCAGGGCGCTCTCGAACACCTCGTAATCCTGCGGCCCCGCCACCTCAGTCCGGAACGTCCCGTCGCGGAACAGGAAGAACTGCGGCGTCGAGCCGACGCCCGCCTCTTCGGCCGCGTCCCGGTTCCGCTGGACGAACTCGTCGTGTTCGCCGTCCCGGGCCGCCGCGACGACGGCGTCGGCGTCGACCGACGGCTGCTCCTCGAGGTACGACGCCGACAGCTCGAAGACGTTGTCGACCTCGAACTCCGGCTGTCGCTCGTAGTAGTAGTCCTTGAGCCCCCAGAACGCGTCGGCGGCGGCGTACGTCGAGGCCATGACCTGGCTGGCCGGCTCGCCCCACGGGAAGGTGATGTCGAGCGTCCGGTAGACGAAGGCCGCATCGCCGGGGTCGACGAGTTCGCTCTTCAGCGTCGGGAACGTCTCCGTCTCGAACCGCCGGCACTGCCGGCAGGAGGGGTCCTCGAAGGCGACGACGGTCGCAAGCGGGGTGGCCGCCGCGCCCGCCGCGCCAGCGAGCAGCGACCGCCGGGTCGTGTGCATGTCGGCAGATTTCACGCTCGAAACATATCGATTCGTCGGACGTGTACTCCGACCGCACAGACGTCATACGAGGGTCTGACGCACATTTATCCGACGCCGCGACGACTTCCGACTATGTCGACGCTCGAACGGCCGACCCCCAATCTGGGGACCGAAAACAACATCATCAGCAAGCGCATCGCTGCGTTTCTCATCGACGTCGTCGGCGTCGCCGTCGTCCTGAGCATCGCTACGAACACCGCGTTCCTGGTCTGGGAGCCGCTCGGGTTCCTCTTTTTCGCCCTGGACGCGGTCCTCTTTTTCGCGTACTTCATCTACCTCGAGGCCGAGTACGGCCAGACCGTCGGGAAGATGCTCATGGACATCGTCGTCATCGGCGAGGACGACCAGCCGATATCCTACAGGGAGTCGGCGATACGGACGCTGCTCCGTCTCGTCGACCTCGTCGGCTTCGTCGCGATTTACGTCACCGACCGGCGACAGCGAATCGGCGACCTGGTTGCCGACACCATCGTGGTCGGAACCAAGGAGAAGCCGGACCCGCTGTAGCGCTGCCGAGCTTTTATACTGGACGGCGCGACCAGACGGCCCGTGATCTGACCTCACGACCGGCGGCCGGTCCGGGCCGGAGCGCGGAACGCCGCCGCCGTGTATCCACGTTCCGCCTGCCAGCCCCGCCACATATATCGAACCGGACGCCGTAGGCTCGTCCATGTGCGGTCGCTACAGTCTCTTCACGGCCCCCGAGGAGCTCGAGGCACGCTTCGACGCGCGCTTCGCCTACGAGTTCGAGCCCCGGTACAACGCCGCCCCGAGCCAGGAGTTGCCGGTCATCACGGCCACGGCGTCCGACACCATCCAGCGGCTCGAGTGGGGGTTCGTTCCCCGCTGGGCCGACGACGGCGCCGACGGCCACATCAACGCCCGCGCCGAGACGGTCGACGAGAAACCCGCCTTCGCGCGGGCCTACGAGGGCGACGCCGACGCCGAGTCCCCGACCGGAGGCCGGTGTCTCGTGCTCGCCGACGGCTTCTACGAATGGGCCGACACCGACGACGGCAAGCGACCGTACCGCGTCGCCCTCGAGGACGACCGTCCCTTCGCGATGGCCGGCCTCTGGGAACGGTGGACCCCCGACACCGTCCAGACCGGTCTCGGCTCCTTCGGCGGCGACAGCCCCGGCGCCGACCCCGACCCGGTCGACACGTTCACCATCCTGACGACCGAGCCCAACGCGGTCGTCGAGCCGCTCCACCACCGGATGGCGGTCGTTCTGGAGCCCGACCGGGAGACCGCCTGGCTCGAGGAAGCGGACGTTCCACTGGAGCCGGCACCGGCCGACGACTTCCGCGCCTATCCGGTCTCGACGGCGGTCAACGACCCATCGAACGACCGCCCGGGGCTGGTCCGCGAGGTCGACGCCTGACCGGGCGAAGGCCTAAGCCGAGGGCCGCCGACGGGACATTCAATGAGTCTGACCGACCGGCTGCCGTTCGTCGGTAGCGAGGGGCCGGAACCGGGGCCGTTCCTGGACCGGGCAGCCGCCTGGGCGGCCGACCTGACCTACCGCGACGTTCCGGCACCGGTCCGCCGGGCGGCGAGGGCCCAGTTGACCAGTACCGTCGGCGCTGCGGTCTGGACGCTGGACCACCCGCTCGGCGGGAGCATCGTGGAGACGGCGACCGAGGGGGACGCCGGGGACGGCGCGACCCTGGTCGACGGAACCGAACTGTCGCCGGCGAGCGCGGCCCGCGGCAACGCCGGCCTGTCGATGGCCCTCGACTTCGACGACACGGTCCTCGGCGGCCACACGGGACACAGTGCCGTCTTCGTCCCGCTGACGTACGCCGAGGCGTCGGGGGCGAGCGGCCGGCGGTTCCTCGTCGCCCAGGTCGCGGCCAACGAGGTGGCCGCGAGGCTCGCCTCCGCGGTCGCAATCGGGCCCTTCCGGGGCCAGCAAGCCGCGTACATCCACGCCGTCGGTGCCGCAGTCGGTCGCGCGGTGGTCGAGGACGACGACGCCGGGACGCTCGCGCACGCTCTGGGAACGGCGCTCTTGCAGCCACCCTGGCCGCTTGAGCCGCCGTTCCTGGGCGCCGATGCGAAGGTCTGGAGCGCGAGCGAACCGATCGCGAGCGGTCTCGAGGCCGTCGAGAGCGCCCGCGCCGGTCTGACGGGCGCCCCACGGCTCGCCGAAGCCGAGGGCGGCTTCCTCGACGAGTTCGCGGACCACCCGCTCCCGGAGTTCCTCGGGGGGTTCGGTGACCGATGGCATACCCGGGCACTGACGGTCAAGCCGGTGCCAGGCTGTGCCTACGTGACAGCACCGATAGAGGCGGCCCTCGAGGCACGGGGCCGGCTCGACCGTGGGCGCACGACCGTCCGGCGCGTCGACGTATACGGCTCGCTGCTCACCACCGGGGTCGACGAGCGCGCCGCGCCGTACCTGGACGGTCCGCAGAGCCCGGTATCGGCGCTCTCGTTTACGGTTCCGTTCAACGTCGCGGTCGCGCTGGCCGACGGCGAGCACACGCCGCGACAGGTCGGCGAGCGGACCCGCGACGAGAACGTCTGGCGGCTGGCCGACCGGGTGTTCGTCCACCACGACAGCGAGTTCACGGTCGCGGCACTGAACTCGGAGGTGCCGGTCGGAGCGATGCTCCGGCGCGTCGGCCTTCCAGTCGTGGGGTACGCGGCAAGGACGGTCGGGCCGATGGCGGCGCTGCGTCGCCTGCCGATGCTGGCGCGGTTCCTCCGGAAGCGGCCGCTCCCGACGGACCTCTCGGAGGCGGACAAGCGGATGGGCGCCCGTGTCGAGGTCACGACGACAGCGGGGCGGACCGTCCAGGCAACGGTCGAGCATCCTTCCGGGTTCGCCGGGAAGCCGCTCTCGGAGCACCGTGCGGTCGCGCGCCGGAAGTACTGGACCGGGCTGGCGGGGGCGGGGGTGCGCGAATCCACCGCCCGCCGCAGAGCCGACGAACTGCTCGCGATCGACGAAACCGAGACCGTCTCGCTCGCGGCCCTGACCGGACTCGGGGGCCCCGGATGAGGCCAGGGGGCGTCCGCGCGGTCGTCAATCCACACGCCGGGTCCGGCGACGCCGCAACCCTGTTTGCGACCCTCGCGGGCTGCTTCCCCGACGCCGAGGTCGACGCCCGCATCACCACCGGCGAGGCGGACGTACCCGTCGCCGTCCGCGAGCAGGCCGCGTGGGGCGACCTCGTGGTCGTCGGCGGCGACGGGACACTCCGTGAGGTCGCGGCGGCACTCGTCGAGAGCGAGTACGAACCGCCGCTGTTCGTCGTACCGGCCGGACGCGGGAACTCGATGTACCGACACCTCTACGGGCGCCGGGACTGGCAGCGGGTCGCCCGCGCGCTCGCGGACGGTATTCGAAACCCGTCCGCTCGAGGTGGGCCGGATAGGGAGTTCGCCCCCGATACCGGAGACGTACTTCGTCCTCGGATGTACGGTCGGGCTCTTCCGCAGCGCGCTCGACGGTGCCGAGCGGTTGCGGTGGCTGCCCGGACCGCTCGCGTACCTGCTGTCGACTGCCGGTGCTGCGGTCGCCGCCGACCCGGTGGTGGTTTCCGTGGCCGTCGACGGCGACGGACTGTTCGAGGGCGCCGCCCGGCTGGTCGCCGTCGGTGGCGGCCGCTACCGCGGTAGCGAGTTCGCGCTGCTGTCGGAGTCCCGCCCCGGTGACGGACTGCTCCACGCCCTGGCGGTCGAACCGGCCGGACTGAGCGGTTCGGTCGGGCTTCTTCGGTCGCCCCGGGCCGGCCGGCTCCTCGAGCATCCGGCCGTCAGCTACCGGTCGGGTGAGCGAGTGACGGTCGAAGCCGACGCGACGGTCCCGGTAGAACTCGACGGAACCCCGATCGAGCGGCCGCTGGAATCGGCCACGCTCTCGGTCGTCTCCGGGGCTCTCTCCGTCGCACATCCGCTCGGCGGGACGTAGAACCCGGTCGCCGTCCCGACCGTGGTGGTAGAAACCGCGTCGCAGTGCTTTGGAGTTTCCGACGGCGACAAGAAATTTAAACCCCGGGGTGTGTGTAACCCTCACATGTCTACGGAGACCGGGCGAACGGACCGGGAGGCCCAACAAGAGGAGATATCGGTCGTCTACGTGGACGACTACGAGGAGCTGTGCGAGCTCACTGCAGAGGGGCTCGAGGAGGCGAGCGACCGGCTGGACGTCGCGACGGAGACCGACCCGGCGGCCGTCACCGACCGGCTGTCGGAGTTCGACTGCGTCGTCGCCGACTACGACATGCCGAGGGTCGACGGCCTCGAGCTGCTCCGCCGGGTCAGGGTCGTCGCCAGTGAGCTGCCGTTCATCCTGTACACCGGGAAGGGCGACGAGAGCGTCGCCAGCGAGGCCATCTCGCTGGGAGTGACCGACTACATGGCGAAGCGCGGCGGGTCCGAACGGTTCGTCCGCCTCGCCCACCGCGTCGAGAGCGTCGTCGACGCCCGGCGGGCGTCGGCCGAGGCCGCGGCGGCGCGAACGAAGGCCCGGACCGCCGTCGAACGCGAGCGGTCGAGGCTCCGGGCGCTACTGGAGTACTCGCCCGCGGTGACCGGCGTGCTCGACGGGGCCGGTCAGTTCGAGTTCGTCAGTCCGTCCGTCGAGGACGTGGTGGGGTACACACCTCGCGAGCTCCGTGGTCAGTCGGCCTTCGAGTACGTTCACGAGGACGACCTGGACCGGGCCGAACGGGCGTTCGCACAGGTGCTCGAGTCGCCCGGAATCACGCTCTCGGTCCAGCTCCGCTTCAGGGAACGGGGCGGCGGGTGGCGCTTCGTCGAGGTCCGAGCCACCAACCACCTCGAGAACCCCGCCGTCGAGGGAGTCATCGTCAACGCCCAGGACGTCACCGAACGGAAGCGGACGGAGGGACGGCTCCGCCGCGAGCAGGACCTCACCCGGCGCGTGTTCGAGGTCACCCCCATGCCGCTCCTGCTCATGGACGAGACCGGGCGCATTCGCCGGGTGAACGGCGAGGCCACGGCGGCCTTCGGAACGGAGCGGTCGGCGCTCGAGGGGCTGTCACCGTCGGAGCTGGCCGTCACGTTCCGGGGTCACAGCGGCCAGCCAATCGCCGACGGCGAGCATCTCTGGGAGGTGGTTTCGAACGCCAGCCGGCCGATTCACGGCGCCGAGTGCGAGGTCTCGCTCCCGAGCGGCGAGTTCCGGCTGACGGTCCACGCCGCGCCGGTGCCGGGAGCCGACGAGAGCCCCATCGTATCGAGACCGACGCCGGCGTCCTCGAGGGCGAGTACGAGGACGACGGTACCGTTCGCACCGACGAGGGGGCGTTCCCCCCCGACGAGTACGACCTGCGTGCGCCCTGCGACCCCGGCGTCTTCTACTGCGTCGGACGGAACTTCGGCGAGACGGTCGACCAGATGGACTACGAGGTGCCCGAGGAGCCGGACTTCTTCATCAAGCCGCCGGTGTCGCTGCACCCCCCGGAGACGCCGATTCCGTACCCCGGGTTCTCCCAGGAGCTGACGTACGCGGGCGAACTGGCGGCCGTCATCGACACCGAATGCAAGCACGTCGACGAGGCGGACGTCGACGACGTGGTCCGCGGCTACACCGTCCTGAACGACCTGGACTGCCTCGACCAGGAGCGCCGGACCGCCCGGAAGGCCTTCGACGCCTCGGGGCCGCTGGGCCCGGTGCTCGCGACCGACATCGACCCGGTCGGACTGGAGATGGAGACGCACATCAACGGCGATCGGCGCCAGCACGACAACACCGAGAACATGTTCATAAAGCCCCGCGAGGTGGTCTCGTTTCTCTCCGAGCGGTTCACGTTCAGGCCCGGCGACGTGGTTTCGTTCGGTAGCCCGGCGAATCCCGGGCTGCTCGAACCGGGCGACGAGATAGCCATCCGGTACGAGGGAATCGGGACGCTCCGGAACACCGTCGAGTAGGACCCGCCGGTTGCCCGCGCCGTCACTCCCCGCCGATGTCGACGACGAGCAGCGGCCTGTCGGCGGCCTTCACCACGCGTTCGGTCGTGCTTCCGAGGTTGAGGCGCTTCTCGCGGCCGGTCCGGCCGTGGGTCCCGAGGACGAGCAGGTCGACGCCGGCCCGCTCCGCGTAGGCCAGTATCTCGCGGTGGGGCACGCCCTCCGGGGTCGCGGTCGTGGTCTCGATGCCGGCGGCGCGGGCCCGGTCGGCAAGCACCGCGACCGCGTCGGACGCGTCGTCGGTCAGGTCCGCGCGAACGGACTCCTTCTCGTCGGCGTCGGCCGCCAGGACGACACGGTGGTCGACGACCGAGATGATGTCCAGCGACGCGTCGTAGGCCTCGGCGGCGCCGACGGCGTGGTCCAGCGACTCCGCAGCACCGTCGCTGCCGTCCGTCGGCAGGAGCACGGTATCGTACATACCACCTGCTCGTCGGCCCACGCACTTCAAACGGACCCTCCGGCGCAGGCGGCGGCCGGAAACCCTTTTGTGCTACCGTACCGCAGTCAGAACGTGGCCGAAGACCGGAGTATCGAGGACATCCTCGACACAATCGGCGACCAACACGCCCGAACGGTACTTGCGGCTATCAGCCGGGAGCCCCGCTCGGCGAAGGAGCTCGCCGAGGAGTGCGACCTCTCGCTGCCCACCATCTACCGCCGGCTCGAAATCCTCGAGGAGCACGACCTCGTCACCGAGCAGACCGCCGTCGCCGAGGACGGCAACCACTACAACATCTACGAGTGCAACTTCGACAGCACGGTCATCCAGCTCGAGGACGAGGAGTACAAGGTCCGCATCTACCGCAAGGAGAACCTCCCTGACCGGTTCACGCGGCTGTGGGACGACCTGAGCGCCGAGTAGCGTCCGCTGTTTTTAATACGGCTCCAGGGGTTCCCGGAATATGGTCAACCTCCTGCAGGGCGTTCTCATCCTGATGCGGCTCGTCCTCTTCGGGCTCTCGCTGGGACTGACGCTGATCAGCTTCCAGGCGTACTCGAAGCGGGGGAGCCAGCGCCTGCAGTACGCCTTCATCGGCTTCGCCTTCATTAGTATGGGGGTCGCCGTCACGAACCTCACGACCCAGGTCGGTGTTTCCGGCGATCTGGGCCAGGAGCTCTACTACCTCCGGATAGCGGAGACGGTCCCGTTCATCGTCGGGTTCGTGATGATATACCTCTCGCTGTACCGCTAGCGCCACGTCTCGATTATCACGGCGCTGGAGCCACAGAAGAGACACGAGTCGTCGTGCCGCAGCGCCGCGAGCTGGCGGCCACAGTCCAGACAGTGGAGGAGTTCGCGACGCCCCGCCCGGAGCTCGGCACGTATCGCGTCGGTCTGCGGCGGTATCGCGTGGTCCGGCTGTCGGAGATCTCGGCCCTCGGACACACCAGCCGTTCGGGCCGGCGGGATAAGTACTTCTCCCCCGCGGCAGCCGGCGACCCGATTTTCCGCCGTGGCTACAGGAGGAAGCCGGCGGCTGAGTACGCGATTCCGATGACGAAGGCCGTAATGAGAACGCCCGTCATGACGACGACCACGGGCGAGAGCTGCTCCTCGTTCTCGACGATGAACTGGTCCATGCCCACTCCGAGGACGGCGGGTGGAAAAAGCGTTGCGTCCGCCGACGGGGTAGTGTTCAGATAAGTGTTTCAGAGAGCCAGAAAGCCCTCGCATTCTCGGCTCCCGCGACTCGCTGCGCTCCTCGGTCGCTTCGCTCCCTGTGGTGCGTACGTCGTCGGGGGTCACCGAGAACGCTCGCCCTTTCAGTCCACCAGGACGTGGTCCGTTCGGCCGGCAAAAGCCGCCTCCTGATTGGTCCTCATCTGAACACCGCCCGCCGACGGAGGGAAACGTTCATGCGTCGGACCTCGCTGTACTCTCGTAGATGCCGTCGAAACGCCGTCCGTCGTTCGGGGGAGTCGCGGATGGGTGACCGCTCCGATGGGACGCCGCTCGTCGTCGTCTGCGGGCTGCCGGGCGTCGGCAAGTCGACCGTCTCGCGAGCCATCGCCGACAGGCTGGACGCCGCCGTCCTGCGGACCGACGTCGTCCGGAAGGAGCTGTTCGAGGAGCCGGCGTACACGGCCGAGGAGACGGCCGCCGTCTACGACGAACTCCTCTCTCGGGCGCGCGAGCGCCTCTACGCGGGCCCCGTCGTCCTCGATGGTACGTTCGAGGGGCGGGACAGGCGTGCCGACGCCAGGGACCTGGCCGCCAGCACGGGTGCGAGCTTCAGGCTCGTCCGCGTCGACTGCGACGAGGCCGTCGTCGAGGAGCGCATCGCCGAGCGGGACGGCGTCAGCGACGCCGATCTCGACGTCCACCGTCGGTTCCGCGACCGGTTCGATCCGGTCGAGATGGACCACCTGGTGGTCGACAACTCCGGCACCGAGGCTGCGACCCGGCGGCGCATCGAGGAGGCGTTCTGAAGTCCGGCGCTGGCGCCGCGCTGAATACGAGCTCAAAAACCGTTCGTGTCACGTGCCGCCAGGTGCGCCAGTGTCCACCGTTGTGCACGAACCACGTTCGGCGCGTGCGGGCCCTTCGGTGCCTGCTCGATGTCGAGTTCGATCTCGGGTCCCTCGGTGAAATCCTCGCCGACAACGTCATCCATGTGGAAGAAAACGTCCTCGTCAGAGTCCTCGGTCGAGAGTGAGACCGTAACCGCCAGTGTCGTCGAAGAAGTCGGCCGTACCGTTTGCCATTGCGGGTGGACACACGTCGGGTGTACGGTCAAGGTCCCCATTTCCGTTCAGAAAGCGAGAACGGATCGGTGTGAAAGAACTTCATTCTCGTCACGGTTCGAAACGTTTCAACACGTGTCCGGAACTTCGGCACCTCGCCCGCGCGTTCAGGGGGTCTCGGAGACGGCCGCCGGGCCGGAGACCGTGCAAACTCGTCCACGACTGCCTGGTGTTCGTCCGCCGGAACGTGAAGCGGTGCGGGCATCAACGGGTTGTTTCACGTACTCTTCCCGTCCATTCCGGGTACGGGAGTCCGGGGGCGAAGTTAAATAGCCGCGAACCGTTCGTCGACTCATGAGTGGGAGAACCGACGAACAACTCATGGTGGCACTGTCCGATGACCTCATCGAGTTGGGGCTGACCGAGTACGAAGCTCGGACGCTCGTTACGCTCGTTCGAATCGGAAC
>PXQM01000034.1:2034-3813 GCA_003021325.1 Halobacteriales archaeon QH_10_70_21 | reverse complement strand
CCGAAACCTTCTGGGTCCACGAGCGGGAGTGACCCGGCTCGCGCGTGCGCTGGCGGCCCCCCGAAACGGCACAGAACGCCGACCGGTATGACCGACCGTCGTACGGACCTGTCGATTTATTACTTGAGAAAATAAAACCTGCGAAAAGAGCTTAGAGGGCGTTGTAAAACGTCTGGGAATCTCTGCACCGTTCGTGAAACGTCCGTTTCACCTCTATTCACGACGAATCGAGCCGAAGTTACCCGAAGCTTCCTCCCTTTATATACTCATCCGGGCAGTACGAGCAGGCACGGTGTCAGTCATGAGCGCAACCACGGAACCCTCCACGGAGAGCAAGGAAAGCCGGCTCCGATCGTACCTGCGTCAGCGCGCCGAGGACGGCGAGGTCTACATCAAGAGCAAGTTCATCGCCGACGACGTCGGGCTGTCGCCGAAGGAGATCGGCGCCCTGATGGTGAAGCTCCGCGACTCGGCGACCGACCTCGACATCGAGAAGTGGTCGTACACCTCCGCGACCACGTGGCGAGTCACGCACGCCTGAGCCCTGACACCACAGCCATGCGGCTGCCCCTGTCACGGGATTTATCCCCGCGAATCCCTTTCTGACTGGTGATGAGTCACGCCGAACCGGCGCCGGACTACGAGGGTCCGCCGCCGGAGGCACTGCTGCCGGCGTTCCAGGTAACCGAAATCGAGGAGACCGACGACGGAGAGCTGCGGTACTACGGCCAGCCGCGGACGGAGTACCGGCGGCTCGAACAGCAGCTGTGGCCGCTGTTCCGCGAGTACGGCTACGAGGTCCGGCTCGACGTCGTCGAGGACAACGACCCGGACCCGATAACCGGCGTCGCGGTCACCCGCACGCGGCAGGCGCTGGTCGCCGAACCCCGCAGCGTCGGCGTCGACGGGGTGCCGTGGACCAACGTCGCGATGTTCTTCGCGACGCTCCTGACGACGCTGTACGCCGGTACCATCTGGTACTACCAGCCCATCGAGGGCCCGCTGGACCTGCTGGCCGGCTGGCCGTTCGCGCTGGCCGTCCTGGGCGTCCTCGGTGTCCACGAACTGGGCCACTACGTGATGTCGCGGTACCACGACGTCGAGGCGAGCCTGCCGTACTTCATTCCCGTCCCGACGTACATCGGGACCTTCGGCGCCGTCATCAGGATGAAGGGCCGAATCCCGAACCGGAAGGCGCTGTTCGACATCGGCGTCGCCGGCCCGCTGGCTGGGCTGGTCGCGGCGGTCGTCGTCGCCGTCGTCGGGCTCACCCTCGACCCCATCTCCGTCCCGGGGAGCGTGCTGAGCAGCCAGAACGCCGTCGAGATCGAGTTCGGCTACCCGCCGCTGCTGCAGTTCCTCGCCTGGACCACCGGCGAGCGGCTCACCTACGCGGACCCGTCGGTGTCGGCCAGTCCCGTCATCTTCGGCGCCTGGGTCGGCCTCTTCGTCACGTTCCTCAACCTCATCCCCGTCGGCCAGCTCGACGGTGGCCACATCGTCCGGGCGATGCTCGGCGAGCGGTCCCGGACCGTCGCGGCGCTGGTCCCGGCGGCGCTGTTCTCGCTGGCCGGCTACCTCTACCTCTTCGCCGACGTCAGCGCCAACGCCCCGTTCCTGTGGACGTTCTGGGGCCTCGTCGCCCTCGGTCTGGCCTACGTCGGCCCGACGACCCCCGTCTTCGACGACCCGCTGGACCCCAAGCGGAAGGCCCTCGGCGCGCTCACCTTCCTTTTGGGCCTGCTCTGCTTCACCCCGGTGCCGATAGAGATAATCAGT
>PXQM01000034.1:0-2028 GCA_003021325.1 Halobacteriales archaeon QH_10_70_21 | reverse complement strand
CGCCAGCTCCCGGCGGTCCTCGGCGTCGCGGGCGACCGCCTCGACGGCCGCATCGACGGGGAGGGCGTCGGCCTCGACGGCGACGCCGCAGTCGCTCGCCGCCGCGAGCTGGTGGAGCGACCGGGCCAGCCCGTCGCTGGAGTCCATCATCGCGGTCGCGTGGGGGGCGACGGCGCCGCCCGCAGCGACCCGCGGCTCGAACCTGAACAGTTCGTTCGCTCGTTCGGGGTCGTCCCGCTCGAACAGCCGGAGGGCGGCGCCACTCCGGCCCAGCGTCCCGGTGACGTAGACGGCGTCGCCGGGTTCGGCGCCGGTCCGGCGGACGGGGTCGTCGGCGCGACCGACGGCCGTCGTGGCGACCGTGAACTCGTCGTTGCCGTCGAGGTCGCCGCCGACGTACTCCGCGTCGACGGCCGTACAGACGTCCGTACAGCCCTCCAGGAACGCCGAGAGCTCCGCCTCGCGGAACTCGGGGGCGCCGTAGACGGCCACCGCCGCCGTCGCCTCGGCGCCCATCGCGGCGACGTCCGAGAGCGACGCGCCGACGGCGCGCCATCCGGCCGTGTAGCGGGTCGTCCCCTCGGGGAAGTCGGTCCGGTCGTGGAGCATGTCGGTCGTCACGACGAGGCCGTCGACGACCGCGCAGTCGTCGCCCGCCGCGTCGACGTGGTCGCCGACCAGCGCCAGCGCCGCCCGTTCGTCCATGTGCCCCCCTGGCCCGCCGGCGGCAAATGGGCATCGGTGCGTTGAAGCCGTCGACGGCCGATTCCCCGGTATGCCTCCGGACCGCCGGGCGACTATCGCGGGCTTTCTCGGCGCCACCGTCGTCCTCGGCGTCCTGGCGTACCTCGTCGGGTTCGAGGACCTCCTCCGGTCGCTGTCGATGGCCCGGACGACGGTCGCAGCCGGCGTCCTCCTCGTCGCGGCGCTGTGGATGACGGCGTGGGCGCTGGCGCTCCGGACCGTCCTCGGGGCGCTCGGTGCTGGTATCTCCCGGGTGCGGGCGACGGCGGTCTACGCCGGCGTGCTCTTCGCCAACAACGTCACGCCGTTCGGGCAGGCGGGCGGCGAGCCCATCAGCGCGCTGCTCATCTCGGAGGCCGCCGGCACGGAGTACGAAACCGCACTGGCGGCCATCGCCAGCGCCGACTCGCTGAATTTCGTCCCGTCGACGGCCATCGGGCTCGTCGGCGTGACGTACCTCTCGGTGACCGTCGCGGCCGGCGGCCGGCTCCGGTGGGCGACCGCTGCCGTGGTGGCACTCTCGGTCGCGCTTCCGGTCCTCGGGTACCTGGGCTGGCGCTACCGCGAGCGGCTGGAGGCGGCCGTCGTCGGGGTCGTCGCTCCGCTCGCCCGCTTCGTCGGTCGGCACCTCCCGCGGCTCGAGGCACCGACGCGGGCGGCCGTCCAGAACCGCGTCGACGGCTTCTTCGAGGCGATCGAGGTCGTCGGCAGCGACCGCCGGACGCTCCTCGCCGCCGCCGGCTTCTCGACGCTGGGGTGGCTGGCGCAGGCGGTCGCCCTCTGGCTGGCGCTGTACGCGGTCGGCGAGGTCGCGCCGGTCGCGGCCGTCCTCGTCGCGGTCCCGGTCGGCGCCATCGCCGGGGTGACGCCCCTGCCCGGGGGGCTCGGCGGCGTCGAGGCGGTGCTCGTCGCGCTCCTGGTCCCCCTGGCCGGCGTCAGCGCGGCCACCGCCGCCGCGGCCGTCGTCCTCCACCGGGGGGGCATCTACTGGCTGCCGACGCTGCTCGGCGGCGGCGTCGTCTCGGCCCTCGGCGTCAACCGCGTGTGAGCCGCTCTCGCGCCGGAGTCGGGTGATACCAACAGCGTTAAACGCGGCCGACGGAAACCGGAAGTAATGACGACGCTCTACGACGTGCCCGCCGAGGACCTCATCGAGGCGGTCGCCGAGGACATCGCATCGGAGCTGGACGACCCGGACTGGATAGACTACGTCAAGACCGGCCACGGCCGGGAGCTGCCGCCCGAGCAGGAGGACTTCTGGGCCCGACGCTGTGCCAGCCTGCT
>PXQM01000033.1 GCA_003021325.1 Halobacteriales archaeon QH_10_70_21 | reverse complement strand
ACGCGACCGACTCCAGGGCGCCCGGCGGCGTCCGCGCGAGCCCCGTCGTCGCCGCGACCAGAAGCGTCGTGTCCTCCCGCCGGCCGCTGACGTGGTCGACGAACGCGGTCGTTCCGGCCACGGGCGGGGCGTGCACGACGTAGCTGCCGGCGGTCTCGGCGAACCACTCGTCGATTTCGGCCACGGGCCCAGTTAGATAGCCCCTCTCAAGCCAGTTTCGGCCCGTTCGTCGCCACTCGCCGCAGCCCACAGCACCAGCACCGACGGCAGGACGAAAAGCGACGCGAGGTAGGCGTAGAAGACGCTCAGGGCGGTCAGGAGGCCGAACTGTCCGATGGCCGGGAACAGCGACAGCACGAGCACGCCGATCCCGAAGACGGTGGTGAGCATGCTGCCCGTGAGCGCGCCGCCCGTCCCCATCACCGTCCGGTCGATGGCCTCGTAGAGCGGCACGCCGTTCTCGACGTACTCGTCGGCGAACCGGTGGGTGATGTGGACCGAGTAGTCGATGCCGAGGCCGATGGTGATGGCGAGGATGGTCGCGGTGAAGGCGTTGAACGACAGGCCCAAAAGGCGGATGGACCCCGCCACCAGACAGACCGTGACGAGGATGGGAACGATGTTGGCGACGCCGAGCGAGGCCCGGCCGAGCAGCGCCCAGTAGGCGACGAGGAGGAACAGCGACGAGCCGACGAGCGCGACGACGAGGCTGACGACGGCCGACTCGAGGATGACCGTCGAGACGGCCTCGAAGACGACGGTGTCGCCGGTCGCCGTCGCGTCGAACCGCTGTCTGTCGGCCAGGGTCCGGGCGTCGGCGGTCACCTCCGCCTGCGTAGACGTCGGGGAGGTTCCGGTCGGGAATCCCGTTGCCGTCGACGTCGTTGCGCTCGACGAGCCGCCGGAACTCGGGGTCCCGGGCGGCGTAATCCTGGATGACAGTGACGATGCTCGTGGCCTCGGCCTGGCGGTCCTCGCTCACGACCGACCCCGGCGGCTCCGTGCCGGCCCGGTGGAGCGACTCCAGCGCCGAGTCGCGCTCCATCGGCCCCTCGACGTACACCGTCGCCGTGTCCGACTGTCCGGTCTCGAAGTTCGTCTCGAGGAAGTTCAGCGTCCCCGTGACCGTGTACTCGCCCGGCTCGAGCGGGCCGGGCAGGCGGTCGTAGTAGTCGGGCTGGTCCTCGGGCGGGAGGAAGTCCTCGGTCTCGAAGGTGGTGTCGACGCCGGTTGCGTAGCCGGCGGAGACGCCGCTGACGAGCAGGAGGAGGACGACGAATGCGAGCGGTCCGACCCGGGCGATGGTGCCACCGGCGCCCTGGAACCGCCCGATGACGGACCCCCCCGAGCCCAGCGGCGTCGTGCCGAAGGTGGGGATGGGGTAGCGCTCGCGGGCGTCGTCGAGCAGCACCTTCGCCGCAGGCAGGAACACCCCGAAGATGGCGAATGTAAAGAGGATGCCGACGGCGGCGACGACGCCGAACTCGCGTATCGGCGGGAGGCTGCTCGTCAGGTTCGCGCCGAACCCGATAACGGTCGTCCCCGCGACGATGAAGAACGCGACGAGCACCTGGTCGGTGGTGTTGGTCATGGAGGTGGCGATGTCGCGGCCCGCGACCCGCTCCTCGCGGTAGCGGTTGACGGCGTGGATGCCGAAGTCGATGCCGACCGCGAGCAGCAGCGGCGGCACCGCAATCAGTATCTGACTGAACGGGATGCCGGCCAGGCCCATGAACCCGAACGTCCACACGAGCGCCATGAACAGCGCGACGACGCCGAGCAGCAGGTCCGCGAGGTCGCGGTAGGCTACAGAGAGGAACAGCGTGATGAGAAGCACCGCCGCCGGGACGACGATGGCGAGGGTGTCGTCGATGACGGCGCTGAACTCCGCGGAGATGATGCCGCCGCCGAACACCGTGATGTCGCCACCGACGGACTCGGAGATGGCGACGGCCTCCCGCTGGATGGGTGTCAGCGGGCTCGACCCGCCCTGGCCCGCGGAACTGGAGACCCCGCCCGGAATCTCGTGGGTGACGACCCCGATTGTCGCCGACGCCGACGTCGACTCCCGGTTGAAGTCCTCGGAGAGCAGCCCGGAGAACCGCGGGTTGGTCCGGTCGGCCTCCCGGACGGCCGCCCGAATCTCGGCGTCGGTCGCGCCCTCGATGGCGCGCTGCTGTGCCTCGAGGCTCTCGGCCCCGGGGTCGAGCTGTCTGGCGACGATGCCGGCGGCGCTGGAGGTGCTCTCGACGCGCATCCCCTCCCGGTCGGCCATCCGCTCCTGTAGCTCCAGCATCCGGAGCATCTCCGTCCGCGAGAGGACGTTCCCGCCCCGCTGGATGAGCTGGGTGCTGCCGGAGTCGGTGGCGAACGCCGGCGTGAACTTCGTGTTGACCTCGTCGAGGGCCTCCTGGGCGGGGATGTCCTCGGTGAACTGCTGGGTGCCGGCGGTCGTCGAGACGGCGCCGAGCCCGACGCCGAACAGGACGGTCACCACCAGGAACACGACGATGACCGTCTTCGGCCGCTCCGTGATGTAGCCGTCGACCCAGTCGACGTACGGTTGGTAGTCGAGGGTCATCTACGTCCGGCGGAGCACGAGCGCCAGCGGCACGACGAGCAGCGACGCCGCCGCGACCAGGCCGAAAGGCAGGACCGAGCCGAAGAGCCCGCCGTCGCCGGTCGTGACCGTCACCGGCCGCCGGTAGCTCTTCGAGAGGCGGGTCTCGCCGCCCTCGTCGACGTACTGGAAGTCGACGGATATCGGGTACTCCTTGGCCAGCGCCGAGCCGGACGCCGAGACCCGGAACGGCAGCTCGACGGTCTCGCCGGGGTCGAGCGACGCGGCGTAGGCTTCGTCGTCGACGGCCGACAGCGGGCTGGACGCGAAGAGCTTCGCCGAGACGTCGGTGACGGGCTCGTCCCGCCGGTTCGTCACCGCGAGGACGACCCGGCTCGTCCCGCCGGCGGAGACGGTCGTGTCCTGCGTCTCGACCGCGAAGACGTCCTGCCGCTGGCTCACGTCGGCGCGGAACCGGACCGGGTCGGCCCGTCGCGGGTCGCCCGCGTCGGTCTCGTAGCGGGTTCGCAGCGTGAACTGTCGGGTTCCCTCGCGGGCCGCGCTGGCGACCTCGACGTCGAAGGCTACCTCCGTCGACTCCCCGGCAACGAGGTCACCGACGGCGACCTCCGGCTCGATGACCTCGACGTTCTCCGAGGGCGGGTCGAGCTGGACGACGACGTTGTCGAGCTCGTTCGGTCCCTCGTTGACGACCGTCGCGCGCAGGGTCCCCTCCCGCGAGACGCGCAGCGAGGAGTCGACCGACTCGACGCGCACCGACTGCTCCGGCTGTGGCGTCAGTGCGAGCGTCGGTGACTCGTCGACGCCGGCGAAGCCGTCGGCGTCGTCGTAGCTCACCGTCGCCGAGAGCGGGTACGACCTGACGCTGGCGTTCGGTCCGAACTCGACGCCGTAGCGAACCTCCCTCGTCTCGCCCGGCGCGAGGGAGCCGACCGCCGCGACCGCCGTCGGCGCGCCGTCGAAGGCCACCTGTGGGCTCCGCGATTCGAGCGCCACCGAGACGTCGCTCGCGGCCTCGGTGCCGACGTTCTCGACCTCGAGGGTCGCATCGCCGCTGTCGCCGACCTGTGCGTCCGTCTCGACGGCGCGGACGGCGAACTCCGGTGACTCCTCGACCACGACCTCGACGGAGCGGGTGACGGTCTCCGTCGTCTCGCTGGTCTGGAACAGCGACGGGTACACCCGGTCGGTGTGGGAGTACTCGAGTTTGACCGTCAGCTCGTAGGTCCCCGGCCCGACGTCCTCGGGCACCTCGAGTTCTATCGGGACGTTCCTGGGCTGGTTCTCCGTGACGGAGCCGACCGACTGCCGCCCGCTCCGGACGACGAGCGGCGTGTCGTCGTCTTTCACCCTGACGCGGACGTTCCGGGCGGTCGTCACCGCCTCGCGCGCCGGCGGATTCCCCTCCGTCACCTCGCCGTCGTTGGCGACCTGGATGGTGAACGAGCCCCGCTCCCCTGGCTGGACCGTCGGCGACGGCGCGTAGACGTCGAGGTTCGGCTCGCCGCCGTAGCCGTTGGTCCGGCCGGCGTCCTGGGCGGCGACCACGCCGGCGACGGGACTCGCCGACAGGAGCACCACGAACGCGACGGCGACCGCGCTACGGCGCACCGTGCCAACCCCCCTCGTGGAACGACAGGGCGTCTGCTGGCAGGCGACGTGTTCTGCGAGGAGTGCTGCTCCGGCGACACCGGGGGGAGGACCCCCGCGAAGAACGGCCTCTCATTGTCGAACGATGAATCCATGAATGAATAAAACCTTTGTTCATGGATTCCTTTCTCCTATCCGTGACGGCGTCGTGACCCCTGCCGAACCGACCGAGGTGCCGGCCCGGTGACGGGCTTTACCGACGAGGAGCGCGAGCACATTCGCGAGGAGCTCCACCGGGCGGGCCGGGAGCTGTTCGCCCAGTTCGGCCTCGAGCGGACCAGAATCAGGGACCTAACGGAGGAGGTGGGAATCGGGACGAGCACGTTCTACCGGTTCTTCGACTCCAAGGAGGCGCTGTACCTGTCGATACTCGTCCGCGAGCGGGAGCGGTTCGCCGAGGAGCTCGACGCCGAGCTCGCCGAGGCGTCGGGCGTCCGCGCCGAGGTGCGGCGCACCATCGAGTACTTCCTCGAGGAGCTGTCGTCGAACCCGCTGTACTACCGGCTGCTCCTCGACGACGAGATACGGACGCTCCACCGTCAGCTCCCCGACGAGGTCGTCGAGGAACACCACCGGGCGGCGATGACGACCGGCGACGACCGCATCGACCGGTGGACCTCGGAGCCGTCGTTCCGGGCCGACGACCCCGAGGAGGTGCAGGCGCTGTTCCGGCTGCTCGGGTTCACCATCGCCGCGCGGGAGGAGCTGTTCGAGCCGGCCGACGCGGTCGACCTCTACGAGCGGAGCAACGAACTCCTCGTCGACGCCGTCGTCGACGGCCTCTTCGTCGACTGAGACGGGTCGCTGTAGCGGTTCGCCGACGTGGTTGCGACGACCCCGGCGAGGCGCCGCTACTGCGACTCCAGCAGGCCGTAGGTGGACTCGAGGTGGTCGATTATCCAGTCGACCGTCGAGGGGTCGTAGGTCCAGAAGCCGTAGAAGGCCCGGGACTCGCGCTCCTCGGCCAGGAGCGCGCACTTGTTGACGTCGATGCCGGCGCCGTCGTAGACGACGAACCACGAGCGCTCGATCTCGTCGGCCCGCTCGACGTGGATGGTGAGGTCGGTCCCGTGCTCGGGGACGTCGGCGTCGGGGACGGCGTATGCGTGGACGTCTAGCTCGCCCTGCTCGGCGAGCCGCTCGTAGATGTCCATCTGCTCGTCGAGGATGGAGAGCCGCTGGAAGCCGGAGTGAAGCGACCCCTTGCCGACCCGCCAGGCGCGGTCCTCGATCTCGCGGGAGGCGGCGACCATCTGCCCGATGTCGTAGGAGGTAAAGAGCGTCTCGTCGAGGTGGTCGAGGATGGGGCTGTAGGCCTCGTCGTCGAACCCGGGGTCGGTCTCGCCGTCTGCCGACGCCAGCACCTCCGTGACGTCGGCCGCGGTGACGAACTCGCCGTCCTCGGCCAGCACCGCGAAGGAGTCGGGCTTGCCGCTCGGCGTCCGCTCGGTAGCGACCGTGAGGTTCCGGTCGTGGAACTGCTCGCGGAGGCTCTCGACGCGTTCGTCGGTGGCGTTGAACACCGTCAGGGTCTTCTCGTGTTCCTCCACCCCCGCGATGAGCTCGGTGAGCGACATTCCGTTCACGAGGTACCATGACACTTCTCCTAATAAGCCTGTGCCCGGATTCGCGAAGCGCCCGTCGCGGCGATCCGGTCCTTGTTTAAAGACCTATATCATTATTAATCCATGCCAACGTGTAGCAAACGCTTTTAGTGCCGGACATCGAAGTTCGTCCAAGGCGCCCAGCCGGGGCGCAGTGATACACAATGTCAGAGGAACTCGTCTGGCGAATCGCGGGAGGTTCCGGGGACGGAATCGATTCGACCAGCAAGAACTTCGCGAAAGCGTTGATGCGGTCGGGACTGCACGTCTTCACACACCGCCACTATCCGTCGCGCATCCGTGGCGGCCACACGTACGTCGAGGTACGGGCGGCACCGGAGCCGGTCCGCTCGCGGGGCGACGGCTACAACTTCCTGCTCGCGCTCGGGGACTCCTTCGCGCGCAACCCGCAGGAGGAGGCGTACTACGGCACCGAGGAGCTAAAGCCGCTGACGGAGAACCTCGACGACCTCCGGGAGGGCGGCGTCATCGTCTACGACGAGGGGCTCATCGACGTCGAGGAGGTCCCGGAGTTCCAGGAGCGCGTCGAGGAGAACGACTGGCACGTCTACCCGCTGGACCTCCGCGGGATGGCCCGCGAGCGGGGCCGCGAGGTGATGCGGAACACGGCCGGCGTCGGGGCGACCGGCGCCCTCCTCGACTACGACCTGGGACACATCGAGGACCTGATGGCCGACACGATGTCCGGCGAGGTGCTGGAGACGAACCTCGAGATACTCGAGGCCGCCTACCAGCAGGTCGACGACATGGAGTTCACCCACGACCTCCGGATGCCGGAGGGGAGCCACGACAACCAGCAGGTGCTGCTGTCGGCGTCGAACGCCATCACCTACGGCGCGCTCGACGAGGGCTGCCGGTTCATCTCCGGCTACCCGATGACGCCGTGGACGGAGGTGTTCACCCTGATGTGCCAGCACCTCCCCGAGGTCGGCGGCATCTCCGAGCAGGTCGAAGACGAGATCGCCGCGGCCGCGCTGGCGCTCGGGGCCTCTCACGCCGGCGTCAAGGCGATGTCGGGCTCCAGCGGCGGCGGCTTCGCGCTGATGTCCGAGCCGCTCGGGCTCGCGGAGATGACCGAGACGCCGGTCGTCCTCGTGGAGGCGATGCGTGCCGGCCCCTCGACCGGCATGCCGACCAAACCCGAACAGGCCGACCTCGAGCACGTGCTGTACACGAGCCAGGGCGACTCCAACCGGGTCGTGCTGGCGCCCGGCAACGCCGCCGAGGCCTACGTACAGACCCGGACCGCCTTCCAGCTGGCCTACGACTACCACCTGCCGGCGATCGTCCTGTACGACCAGAAGCTCTCCGGCGAGCTGCGCAACGTCGACGAGTCGTTCTTCGACCGCGAGCCGACCCCGGAGCTGGGGGCGACGCTCTCCGAGGAGGAGATCGCCGAGGCGGCCCACCACGCCTCCGGGAAGTTCCAGCGCTACCAGCACGACCCGGCCGGCGGCAAGGGGGTCTCGCCCCGGTCGATACCGGGCCAGAAGGGCGGTCGCTTCCTCGCGACCGGCAACGAGCACACCCCCGAGGGGCACCTCAGCGAGGACACCCACAACCGCGTCGCCCAGCTCGAACGCCGGATGCGCAAGCTGGAGGCCATCCGCGAGGAGCTCGACGAACGCGAGGAGAGCCACCAGACGCTGCACGCCCCCGTCGAGGACGCCGACTACGGGATCCTCACGTTCGGCAGCCAGCAGGGCACCGTCGAGGAGGCGGTCGATCGACTGCGCGCCGATGGCCACGACGTGAAGTCGCTCGGCGTCTCCGACCTGATGCCGCTCGCGACCGAAGAGATCGAGGCGTTCCTCGACTCCGTCGACGAGTGTCTCGTCGTCGAGATGAACGCGTCGGCACAGTTCAAGGGGCTCGTCCAGCGGGAACTCGGGCG
>PXQM01000032.1:11155-18073 GCA_003021325.1 Halobacteriales archaeon QH_10_70_21 | reverse complement strand
TTCTGGGTGCTGTAGCTACGACCCGTCCGACCAGAACCGCTCCAGGGCGAACTCGAACATGTCGGGGCTGACGGCGTCGAACTCCTCGCGTTCGGCCTCGCCGAGCAGGCCGCGGACGCTGTCCCACGACTCGCGGGCGTACCGCTCGTCGCACAGCACCCGGACGCCGCACTCGTCGGGGCCGCGGATGACACGACCGACCGCCTGCCGGGCCTTCCGGACCGCCGGCACCGCGAGCGCGTAGCGGAATCCACCGTCGGACGCTGACGCGCCCGACGAGCCATCCGGGCGTCGCCCGGAGACATCCCCGAACGCCCGGTCGTAGGCCGTCCGGACCGCCCGCGTCCGCGGGCTGGCGGTGTTGATAATGGGGACGCCGCAGACGATGGCCGCCGACAGCCGGTCGCCGCGGTAGTCGACGCCCTCTGTCAGGGTACCGCGGAGGCTGGTGACCAGCACCTTCGGCGCCCCCTCGAAGAACTCCCGTTTGAGCTCCTCCGTCGCCACGTCGTCGGTCGAGGCGTCGACCAGCACCTCCTTCTCGCAGTCGTCGAGGACCGAGGCGGCCCACTCGGCCTCCCGGTAGGACGGCATCCCCACGAGGACGTTGCCCGGCGCCGCCGCGACCTGCCGGACGGCGCGGGCGTGGGCGTGTCTCGTCTCGGTGTCCTCGCCGGGGTCACCGCGGTTGGCGTAGGTGTACTTCGGCGTCGCCAGGGCGAAGGAGGCCCGGTTCGCCTCGGGGAACTCCAGGCCGTAGGTCCGCTCGACGACCGGCCGGCCGGCCTCGGCCTCGAGATGCCGGAGCCCGGTCACCTCCGCGAAGACGTCCAGCGGCTCCAGGGTCGCGCTCATCAGGACGCCGCCGCCGAACTCGCCGAGCCGCTCGCCGATGGCGCCCGCCGGCAGGCAGTTGTGCAGCGAGTAGCGGGCGGTGTATGCCCGCCGCCACGACTCCGTCGGTCGGCTCTCGTCCCAGGTACGTTCGAGCGTGATCTCCCGGAAGAAGTCGGTGTGGTCGACCCGGTACCAGTCGGCGAGCGTCCGGCCGACCGCCGGTGCCGCCCGGCGCTTGTCGTCCTCGTCGAGCGTGTTCAGCACCCGGGCGACGACGGCACAGACCGCCTCCGCGCGGGTCCAGACCCGCGCGTCGAAGCCGTTGCGCTCGGCCCAGGCCGTCAGCTCGTCGACGCCCGGCTCCTCGGGGTCCCGGAGCGGAATCTCGTCGTCGCGCAGGTCGGGGAGGTTCTGTCGCCACCCCGGCTCCTCGGCGTCGAGGTGCTCGGTGACCCGGCGGTCCAGCTCCTCCTCCAGCGCCGAGAGGAACCGGCGGGTGTCGCGCAGCTCGCCCAGCGTCACGTCCGTCTCGTCCAGCGCCTCGCGGACGGTCGCCGCCTGCTCTCTCGCGTCGGCGCCGTGGCGGGCCTCGGCGCCGGCCGCCTCCATCGCCGCGAGCGGCTGGATGACCCGCGACAGCTCGGCGCCGGCGTCGGCGAGCGCGCGGTCGGAGACGTCGTCGCCGACCAGCTCCCGGACGCGGGGCTCGAGCATGTGGGCCTCGTCGCAGACGACGAAGGTGTCCTCGTCGACAAGCGCGCCGGTGAACGACCGGACGGTCGTCGGGTCGAAGGCGTGGTAGTAGTTGCCGACGAGCACCTCGACGTGCGGGAGCAGCGCCCCCATCACCGAATGTGGGCAGGACCCGTGGCCCGCCGACAGCCGGACGAGGTCCTCGCTCTCGATGAGGCCCATCTCCGTCGGGTCGAACGGAACCGCCTCGACCGGGTCGCCGTCCTCCGGGAGGTCGGCGAGGTACTGCGCGTAGAAGGGGCAGTACTCGACGTCGCCGTCGCCGCCGTCCGGGGTCTCGGGCGGGTACGGCGTCGGTTCGCCGGCCGCCTCGAGGTACGTGGCGCCGCTCCGCTCGTGGGTCGCCCCGCCCCCGGCTCGTGCGTCCCCCTGCGCTGCCTGCCTGCCGGAGTCGGCCAGGCCGACCTGCTGGCTGCGGGCCTCGGCCGCCAGCGCGTCGGGGGGTGTCTCGTCGGCCAGTCCCCGCGTCCGCTCGCGGAGGCCCTCGCAGCGCTCGTAGACGTTGTCGTCGTCGATGCCGCCGGCGTTCGCGAGGTTGTACGGGCAGACGTCGGCCTTCCCGACGAGCGTCATCGCCGAGACCGGGTGCCAGTCGTCCGGCAGGTTCGCGTTGATACTCCGGAGGTCCGCCTCGAACTGCCGGAGCTGCTGTTTGACGCTCGTGAGCACGAACACGCGCTCGAACCCCGAATCGGGGTCGCGGACGAGGTGGATGCCGGCCGTCAGCGCCAGCATCGTCTTGCCGGTCCCGCAGGCGCCCTCGAGGGCGAGGAAGCCCTCGTCGCGCGCCGTCTCGACGGCCGTCTCGATGCCGTCGACCTGCTCGTCGTAGGGCTCGTCGTGGCCGAAGATGGGGCGCCAGTCGGGGTCGGCGGACACACCCGGACGTGACGCGTCTTCGCCTAAAGACGTGTCGAACGGCCCGGGTCCGCCCGACTCCGCCTGGGAGCGGGCGTGCGAAAAAATTACTCCGATTCAGACTGAAAATCGAGGGGTTAAATAGGAGACGTTCCACTTCCACTGCACAGATGGCACCTGACGAATCCAGCAACGCGGGAATTTCGAGTCGGAATCTGACGCGACGGCGGTACGTCGTCGGAGCTGGCACAGCCGCAGCCCTCGGGCTCGCGGGCTGTACCGGCAACGGCAACGGTACCGGCGACGGTACCGGCAACGGCAACGGTACCGGCAACGGCAACGGCAACGGTAACGGCAACGGCGACACGGACGGCGGGAACGCAGTAGAGATCGTCCACTGGTGGACGGCCGGCGGCGAGGCGGACGCCTTCAACGCGCTCCTGGAGGGGTTCCAGGAGGCCCACCCGGACGTGGAGGTCGAGCCCAACCCGGCGCCGGGCGGCGCGGGGTCGGCCATCGACACCGTCATCCAGAACCGCGTACTCGACGGGAACCCGCCGAGCACGTTCCAGATCTGGCCCGGCCAGGCGCTGACGCCGTACACGGACGAGGACCTGCTCGAGGACATCGGCGACTCCGTCTGGGACGACGAGATGCGGGACGCCTACCTCGACGACGTCGTCGACCTCGCGCGGCCCGAGGGGACCCTCGTCTCGGTGCCCATCAACATCCACCGGCTGAACAACCTCTTCTACAACGTCGAGGTCGTCGAGTCGGCCGGCGCCGACCCGAGCGACATCGACGACCCCGAGGGGCTGCTCGGCGTCCTGGAGACGGTGGCCAGCGAGACCGACGCCACGCCGATGGCCCACCAGACCCAGGCGCCGTGGTCGTCGCTCCAGCTGTGGGAGAACGTCTTCCTCGGCCAGCAGGGCGTCGACGACTACCGCTCGCTCATCGAGGGCGACGCCGGGAGCCTCGAGGCAGAGATCCGGTCGTCGCTGGAGCTGATGGTCGACTACAGCGACTACTACCCGGAGGACGCCGGCTCCATCTCCTGGGACCAGGGCAACGGCCAGCTCATCGACGGCGAGGCCGCCTTCATCCACCAGGGCGACTGGGCGGCCGGCCAGTACGACGCGACCGACGGCTTCGAGTTCGGCGAGGGCTGGGAGATGGTCCCCTTCCCCGGCACCGACGGCGTCTACCACTCCGTCATCGATTCGTTCGTCTTTCCGACGAACAACCCGTCGCCTGAGGCGACCGAGACGTTCCTCAACTACGCGGGGACGGTCGACGCCCAGGAGCGGTTCAACCCGGTCAAGGGCTCGATTCCGCCGCGGACGGACGTGCCGACCGACGAGTTCGGCCCGTTCCTCTCCCGGCAGAGCGAGGACTTCGGCGACTCCGACGCCCAGCCGCCGACCATCACCCACGGGACGGCCGTCGAGCCCGGAATCTCCTCGCAGCTGTCCGAGGCCATCGCCAACTTCAACGAGAGCCAAGACGTCGACGCGACCGTCGAGGCCATCGTCGACGCGTTCTGAGCGGCGATGGGACGCCTCGAACGACTCTTCGGCGACGAGCGTGGTGACGACGTCCGGACGGACGGCGGCGGCGTGACCGACGAGACGGCGACGGGCGAACTCGGCGACACCGCCGCGGCAGAGACGTCGCTGCTCGCACGCGCCCGGCGCAGCGAGTTCGTCCAGTCGCTCCCGTTCTGGGGCCCGCCAGGGGTGCTGGTGCTGATTTTCGTCTACGGGGCCGTGAGCTGGAACTTCCTCATCTCGCTGACCGGCTGGGAGGGGCTCGGCCAGCCGGAGTACGGTGACCTGTCGCCCGCCGTCTACGGCCGTATGCTCGAGGATTCGTCGTTCTTCTTCGCGTTCCGCAACACGATCGTGCTGCTGCTCGTCTTCACCGTCCTGTCGCTCGCGCTCGGGCTCATGCTGGCGATACTCATCGACCGGGACATCCGGTTCGAGAACACCATCCGGACGATATACCTGCTCCCGATGAGCCTCTCGTTCGTCGTGACGGCCATCTTCTGGTCGTGGATGTACAACCCGCGGATCGGGCTCATAAACGAGGCGATGCGGACGTTCGGGCTCGGCGCGCTCACGCAGGCGTGGCTCTCGGACCCACAGTTCAAGCTCGGCGCGATAATCTTCGCGCTGATGTGGCAGTTCTCCGGCTACTGCATGGTGGTCTACCTCGCCGGGCTGCGGGCCATCCCGACGGCGCAGTACGAGGCCGCCCGCATCGACGGCGCCTCGGCGGTGCGGATGTACACGCGTGTCATCATCCCCCAGTTGCGCGCCTCGACGATGTCGGCGGCGGTCGTGCTGATGGTGTTCGCGCTGAAGGCGTTCGACTTCCTGTTCGTCCTCTTCGGCGTCAGTCCCGGGAAGTCGGCCGACATCCTCTCGGTGATGATGTACCGGGTGGCCTTCGACCGCCGGCAGTGGGCCTACGGCGCGGCCGTCGCGATGGTGCTGTTCGCGATGGCGCTGTCGGTCATCGGCCCGTACCTCTATCTCCAGTACAGGAGGGGTGACCTGTGAGCCGGGACGTCGGCGGGCGGCGCGTCGGGCTCTACGTCGTCCTCCTGGCGATGGTCGCGTTCTACCTCTCGCCGCTGGAGGCCGGGCTGGTGACCGCGTTCAAGACCCAGACCGGCTTCGTGGAGACGACGCCGTTCGCGCCGCCGCCGCTCGGGGAGTTCACGCTCGAGGCCTGGCGGGCCGCCTTCGACCGGCTCCAGCAGGGCCTCCTGAACAGCGCGCTGATGGCGATTCCGGCGACCGTACTGTCGGCCCTGTTCGGGTCGCTTGCGGCCTACGGGCTGACGAACCTGAACTGGCGCGGCCAGGTCGGCGTCCTCGTGCTGTTCGTCGCGGGCGTCTTCCTGCCGTACCAGTCGGTGCTGGTCCCGCTGACGCAGTTCTGGTCGACCGTCGACCTGGCGAGCCGGGTGCCGCTGGCGGCCGTCGCCGAGTACGAGGGCCTCCTGCAGCTCACCATCACGCACGCCGCCTACGGCATCCCCATCTGTACGGTGCTGTTCCGTGCGTACTACGCGACCCTCGACGAGGAGATGCTGGAGGCGGCCCGTCTCGACGGCGCCTCGGCGCTGACGATCTACCGGCGGATCGTGCTGCCGCTGTCGGTACCGATATTCGCGGTGACGCTCATCTACCAGTTCACGAACATCTGGAACGACCTGCTGTTCGCGCTGGTGCTGGTCAACGACCCGTCGAACCAGGTCGTGACCGTCGCGCTCAACCAGCTCCAGGGGTCGTTCGTCAACCAGTACAACCTCCAGATGGCGGGGGCGTTCATCGCGGCACTCCCGACGCTCGTGGTGTACGTCCTCTTCGGCGAACAGTTCGCGAAAGGCGTTGCAGGTGAGACATAATGGCACGACTCGAACTCGATTCGATGACGAAGCGCTTCGGCGAGGGCGGCGGTGCCGTCCTCGCCGTCGACGACGTGACGGTAGAGGTGCCGGACGGTGAGTTCCTCGTCCTCGTCGGTCCCTCCGGATGCGGCAAGTCGACGACGCTCCGGATGATCGCGGGGCTCGAGGACATCACCGAGGGCGAAATCCGGCTCGACGGCACCCGAATCAACGAACAGCCGCCGGCGGACCGGGACATCGCCATGGTGTTCCAGTCGTACGCGCTGTACCCACACATGACCGTCCGGGAGAACATGCGGTTCGGGCTGGAGGAGTCGACCGACCTCCCCGCCGACGAACGGAACGAGCGGGTCGAGTCGACCGCCGAGATGCTCGGCATCACGGAGCTGCTCGACCGGAAGCCGGGGGCGCTCTCCGGCGGCCAGCAGCAGCGGGTCGCGCTGGGGCGGGCCATCGTCCGCGACCCGGCCGCGTTCCTGATGGACGAGCCGCTCAGCAACCTCGACGCCAAGCTCCGCTCGGAGATGCGGACGGAGCTCCAGCAGCTCCAGGCCGACCTGGAGACGACGACGGTCTACGTCACCCACGACCAGACCGAGGCGATGACCATGGGCGACCGCATCGCCATCCTCAACGGCGGCGAGCTCCAGCAGGTTGCGACGCCGCTGGAGGCGTACCACCGCCCAGCCAACCGGTTCGTCGCCGGCTTCGTCGGCGAGCCGTCGATGAACTTCGTCCCGATGACCGCCGAGGGCGACGTCCTGACGGCGAGGCGGACGACGGCAGTCGAGCCGTTCCGCTACCCGCTCTCCCCGGACGCCGCCGCCGCGGTCGAGGCGGGCCAGGACGTCACGCTCGGCGTCCGCCCCGAGGACGTCCTCGTCGGGACATCGGTCGACACCGAGCCGGCGCACACCTTCGACGGGACCGTCGAGGTCGTCGAGCCGATGGGTAGCGAGAACGTGGTGCACCTCGACCTGGCGACGGGTCCGTCGGTGGTCGCGACCGTCAACGGCCTCAGACGGATCGAGGCTGGCGACGCCGTC
>PXQM01000032.1:0-10879 GCA_003021325.1 Halobacteriales archaeon QH_10_70_21 | reverse complement strand
CCCAGCCGTACCGGTCGGCGACCCGGACCGACCCGTCGCGGCCGACGGTGTAGGCGAAGCCGTCGCCGAGCCAGCCCAGCCCGACCGCCGAGCGGAACAGGTCGGCGGCCCGCTCGTACCACCCCCCGGGCGGCGCCCAGACGGCGCCGTCAGCGTGGCGGTCCAGAAGCGCCAGGAGCTTGGCCCACTCGGCGTGGTGGCCCGGCTGGTAGCCGGGCGGCCGGAACTGGTGTCGCGGCCGGTCGGCGTTGTACCCGAAGTCGTGGGTCCAGTCGGCGGTGTAGTGCTCCCAGACCAGCCCGTCGGTCTCGCTCGCCAACTCGACGGCGAGCAGTCGGGCGATGGTCGCCGCCCGCTCGAGGTACCGGCGCTCGCCCGTCGCCTCGTGGGCCGCGAGGTACGCCTCGCAGGCGTGCATGTTGGCGTTCTGTCCGCGGTACGCCTCCAGCTCCGTCCAGTCGGGGTCGCAGTCCGAACGGAGGAGTCCGTTCGGGTCGTGGAACCGCTCGGCGAGCAGGTCGGCGGTCCGGTCGACGCCGGCGGCGGCGCCGTCGACCCCGGCGGCCGTCGCGCGGGCGAAGGCCAGCAGGACGAACGCGTGGCCGTACGCCGACCGAGTCCGGTCGAGAGGGTCGCCCGACTCGTCGACGACGAGGTGGTAGCCGTCTTCGGCGGCGTGGCCCTCCCGGAGGAACTCGAGGCCGCGGGCAGCCGTCTCCCGGCGAGCGAGTCGGGGTACTGGACGCGGAGCGTCGCGAGCAGGCGCCCCCGGTTGGCCCCCGGGTCGTCGTGTCGCATACGCCCCCTTCGGTCCCCCGCGACAAAAGCCCGCCCCGGCCCCGGCGGCGGTCACCGGAGGTCCCGTCTCGTCCAGACGGTTCCGGCCGCCCGGCCGACGAGCGCCGCACAGACGACCTCGACGTAGAAGGCGACGAAGAAGCCCACCGCGACCGTGTTCAGCGGGTCGTACGCGGCAGCCCCGAGCGCGATGCCGACGGCTGCGGTCACGACCGCGAAGAGGTACCGGCCGTCACGGCAGGCGGCCCCGACGAGCCGGCGGTCGAAGCCCGCCCGGAAACGCCGCTCGCTGGCGACTGCGGCGAGGGCGGCCGGGAGCGGGTACCCGAGCGCGAGGCCGAAAAACAGCACGACGGTCGAGCCGACCAGGAACAGGAGGCCGTCGGTCGTGCCGGTCGGGTCCAGCGCCTCGAGCGGTCCGCCGAGGGTGACCACGAACAGCGCGACCGGGACCGCCAGGTACGCGACGGTGACCCCGACGGCCCGGACGCCGTCGGCGAGCAGCGGGCCGACGGGGCGCCACGATGGCGCCGCGACGCCACGAATCCGGCCCGCCTCGGCCGTCCGCGAGAGCACGCGCAGCAGGTATCCGGCGACGGCCAGGAACGGGACCAGCGGCACCCAGACCGCGAGCAGGTGGAGGCCGCCGCCGACCAGCACCGCGTCGAACCGGTGCTCGCGGTCGAACGGGTACCGGAGGGTCTCGCGCATCGGTCGACGGTTGGACGGTCCGTCGCTTGAGACTGTCGCATGGGCCACGAGCGGCGCGGTGGCGGGCGGCTTAAGCGTGCGAGCCCCGAGGTACCGGTATGGAGTTCGACGTCGATTCCTGGCGGGCGGAGCTGCTGTCGTACCGCGAGCAGAAGGACGAGCAGTTCGGGACCTCCCGGCAGTCGCCGCTGCCGCCGGAGGAGCGGGCGGAGTTCGACGGCCTCGAGTACTTCGAGCCGGACCCCGACTACCGGGTCGCGGCGACCGTCGAGCTCCTCGACGGCGAGGAGACGGTGGCGATGGAGACCTCCACGGAGGGCGAGCAGCTGTACTACCGGGCGGCCCGCCTCCGTTTCGAGGTGCCCGACGCCTCGGGCGAGCCGACCGGGGCGACGCTCGTCGCCTACCAGCGCGTCGACGAGGGCGACAGCGGCTCGCTCTTCGTCCCGTTCCGCGACAAGACGACCGGCCAGCAGACCTACCCCGGCGGCCGGTACATGGAGCTGCACTACGAGGGCGACCTGGAGGACGGCGCCGAGGTGCCGCTGGACTTCAACCTGGCGTACAGCCCCTTCTGTGCGTACAGCGACGCCTACGAGTGCCCGCTGCCGCCCCGAGAGAACTGGCTGGAGGTGACGGTCGCCGCGGGCGAACGGTACGAGGGCTGAACCGTTCGGTATCCGTGACCGTTGTGAAAAGCTAACATGGTCCGATTTGGGCCGCAGTTCGGCGAACGCCTATCCGGGTGATACGGAACCGTGTAGTGTATGGATCCCAACTCCATGACACCGGCGGACATCGTCTCTGGACTGCGCGACGCGGACCTGCCGTCGCGCCGCGAGTTCCTGCAGCGGTCGGCGGAAGCCGGCGGCGGAGCGCTGGCTCTGGCGTTCGTGGGCTCGAACGCGGCGCTGGCCGGGCACGACCCGTACGACGACGCCGTCGACGCGGACGACGGGACCGACCTGGAGGTGCTGCAGTTCGCGCTCACGCTCGAGCACCTCGAGAACGCGTTCTACCGCGACGTCGGCGGCCGCTTCGACGAGTCCGACTACCGTCGCGCGGCGTTCCTTCGCGGGTTCGGCGACCGCGTCCGCAGCGAGGTGGCGGAGACCGTCCGGGCCATCGGCGCCCACGAGCAGACCCACGTCGACTTCCTGACGGACGTCATCGACGGGAACTTCGAGGAGGAGCCGGTCGCGGAGGCCTGCTACGACTTCGGCGTCGACGACATCGACGAGTTCGCTGACGTCGCCCGGGTGCTCGAGAACACCGGCGTCACCGCCTACACCGGCTCCATCGCGGACGTCGACACGGCCGCGTACTCGACCGCCGGCGCCACCATCGCTACCGTCGAGGCCCGGCACGCGACCTACCTGAACTTCCTCACCGGACGGGACCCCGTCCCGGACGCCTTCGACACGCCGAGGACGCGGAAGGAAGTGTTCGACGCGGCGAGCGGCTTCATCGCCGAGTGCGAGTAGGCACGACCCGGCCGGCGGCCGGCTTCCCGCCCCGATTTCTCACGGCACGACGCCGACCGTCAGCAGCGTCCCGAACTCCCGGTAGCGCTCGACCATCGCCTCGCGGCTCTCCCAGTCGTCGGTCGGGAACTCGCTCTCGGGGGGAACCTCCGTCTCGCGGTCCGGGATGGTGTCCTGCTCGGCGACGACGAAGCCGGCCTCCCGGAACGCCTCGCGGTACTGCTCGTAGTCCCACAGCGTCATCTCGACGTCGATGTTCTCCTGCCACCCGTGGCTGTGGACGTTCTCCTCGTAGTAGTTGACCGCACAGTAGAACGTGCCCCCCGGCCGGAGCACGCGGCGGAGTTCCTCGAGGGCGCCGATGGGGTCGGAAGCGTAGTAGAACGCCTCCATCGAGAAGCAGTGGTCGACGCTGCCGGCCGCGAACGGCAGCGAGCCGAAGTCGCCGACGACGTAGGCGACGCGGGGGTCGTCGGTGTACTCCCTGGCGTTGCGGACCATCTCCGGGGCGCCGTCGAGGCCGTAGGCCCGGCCGGCCTCGTCGGCCTCCCGGAGCGCGCGGGCGGCGTAGCCGCTGCCGCAGCCCAGATCGAGGACGGTGTCGCCGGCCTCGACCGGCATCCGCGCCAGGGCGTGCTTTGCGGTGTGCCAGTGGCGCTGTTCCATCCCGCGGTCGCGGCCCTCTGCGGCCCAGGCGTCGAACTCGGCTCGAACGCTCATGGCTCCGGTTCGACGCGGCCGGTGTTAACCGCCACGGCCTGCGGCGGCGCGGCCGGAAGCGGGCCGGTCGTCGCCGGCGGTTCCGCCTGACCACAATTTAAGACGCCCCCGGCCCCGTACCCCGGTATGGACTACGAACTCGCCATCGAGAAGACACCCGATACCGTCCCGGGCGGCACCGGCATCCTCCTGGTGCACCCGTCGACCGGCGAGACGGACCGCATCGACACCGACTTCCTGAACTCCGACACCGACCGGCTGCTGGTCGTCTCGACGCGGACGACCGCCCGCGAGGTCCAGCAGAAACTCGAGTACTACGACGTCGACGAGACGAAGGCGGACATCCTCGACACGCTGTCGGTCGAGCGGGGCTACTCGCGGCGGCCATCGGACCACGTCCACTACGTCTCCGCGCCGGACGACCTCGACGGCGTCGTCGAGATAACCGGCGACTTCCTCGCCAGCACCGAGGGCAAGCGCCGCGTCAGCCTCGACTCCATCACCGAGATGGCCTACTACGCCGACGAGGACCGCGCCATGGAGGCCGTCGGGGAGATACTCGACCTCCTCGAGGAGCACGACGCGGTCGGCCTCTTCCACCTCTCCGGGGAGGTCCACGACGACGAGTCGGTCGCGGCGTTCCGCGAGCTGTTCGACGGCGTCATCACCCTCGCCGAGGACGGCACCGTCGACGCCGACTTCTAGAGGACGTCCTCAGCGGCGCCGACCGTCCGCCGCTGTCCCGCAACGAGGTGGGCGGCGTCGAAGCCGGCCACGAGGAAGTCGAACCCCAGCGCCCCCAGCGAGCGTACCTCCTCCGGCGTGGTGCCGAGCGTACCGACCGGGACGCCGGCGGCCTCGCCGGCCTCCAGCACCGTCTCGACGGCCGCGAGGAACGACGGCGCCTCCCAGTCGGCGAAACAGCCCAGCGCGGCCGAGAGGTCGGCCGGCCCGACGAACAGCGCGTCCACGCCGTCGACGGCCGCGATGTCCGCGGCGTGCTCGACGGCCGCCTCGCTCTCGACCTGGACCAGGAGCGACAGCTCGCGGTGGCCCGACTCGACGTACGACTCGAAGCGCCGGCCGTAGTCGGCCGCCCGGGCGGCGGCGATACCGCGGACGCCCTCTGGCGGGTACCGGGTTGCCGCGACGGCTGCCCGCGCCCCGTCGGCGTCGTCGACCATCGGCACGATGAGGCCGTCCGGGCCGAGGTCGAGCAGCCGCTTGATGCGGACGGGGTCGTTCCACGGGACGCGGACGACCGGCGCACAGTCGTTGGCCGCGACGCCCCGGAGGCAGTCCGCGACCGTCGCCAGGCCCAGCGGCGCGTGCTCGGTGTCGACGACGACGAAGTCGACGTCGCCGCCCGCCGCGAGTTCGGCGACCGCAGGGTCAGTCAGCGAACACCACGTCCCGACGGTCCCGCCGAGTTCGTCCATACGCCATCCGTGCTCGCCGGCGGCAAAACACCTGCGGGCCCGCCGCCGCTCCGGCGACCCGGCCGACGTGGCGCAGCGCTTTTCCGCCGCAGACGCGTGGAGCCGGATATGAGCGACGACTTCGACCGCGAGGCCGAGCGCGAGAAGCTTCGAGAGAAGTACGAGCGCGACAAGGCCAAGCGGGAGGCCTCCGAGCGGATGAGCGAACTCCTCCTGCAGGGTGCGACGATGACGAACCGCCACTGCCCGGAGTGTCACTCGCCGGTGTTCACCTACGAGGGCACGGCGTTCTGCCCGACCTGCCAGCGCGAGGTGACCGAGGACGGCGAACTGGCCGGCGAGGCCGGCGCCGGAGCCGAATCGGGTGACGCAGGGCCGACCGACGACGACGGGGCGGCGACCGCTGACGCAGGGCCGACCGACGACGCCGAGAACGGCGAGGCCGCCGCCGTCAGCGCCGACGGGAAAACCGTAGGCGAGAGCCACCCCGAGTCCGGGACGGCGCCGGAGGCGGACGCCACCGGAGAGCCGGCCGGCGCGGCCGAGTCGTCCGTCGACGAGGAGCGAACCGGCCCCCGGAGCGCCGGGCGACGGCAGCCCCCGCCGGCTCGCCGCGAGGAGCGGGGCGGCGAGCGCCGCGGCCTCGACGACGCGGAGGCCGCGCTGGTGCGCGAGATAACGAACCTGACGCGGCGGGCCGAGGAGACCCGCGACGTCGGCCGCAAGCGGGATTTCTTCGCCGCCGCCCGCGAGGCCGCCGAGACGCTCGAGACCGTCCGTCGGCTGTAGTTCACGGCCGTACGCGGGAGAATTTTTTCCCCGTCTCTACCGTACATAAACGTTTCCCCGTTGTCGGGAGCGCGGCCACAACCTCACCGGTCGTATGTCTCCACCGGTCCTCCGTTCGACCGCATGTCAACGACGACCGAGAACACACGACCGACCGGCCTGACCGGCGGCAGCTGGCAGGCCGGGGTCATCGGTGGTATCGTCGGCGCGGCCGTCATGGGCGCGCTCGTACTCGCGATGAACGCCGGGACGCTCGGCGTCGCGATTCCCTCGCTGTACGGGCTCGCGCCGCCACAGAACCCGGCGGGCGGGCTGTTCGTACACATCTCCCACGGGGCGGTGCTGGGCGTCGTCTTCGCCGCCATCGTCGGCGCCGCCGACGTCGACGCGACCGGGAAGCTGGTCGGCCTCGGCGTCGGCTGGGGCGTCCTCACGTGGGTCGTCCTGGCGGCGCTCGTCATGCCCGTCTGGCTGGGCGCCGTCGGGTCGCCGGCGAACCCGCCGTTCCCCAACTTCGCGCCGCCGTCGCTGCTGTGGCACGCCGTCTACGGCCTCGTGCTGGGGGTCGTCTACGCCGGCGTCGAGGACTACTTCTGATACTGCCGGCTGCACCCATCTCAAACGGGGGCGCTTGGAGCCCGGGGTTGCAGAACCACTGCCGTCGAATATCCCGACGGAGCGTCACGTGAGTACAGCCGGCAGTATGAACCGTCGGCGCGGTCGATTCCGCCCCGGAATCATTCCTCGTGGTAGAGCTGCCAGCGCGTCTCGTCGCCCTCGCTCTCGAGGATGCCCTCGACCTTCTCGCGGCGGAGCTGCTCGAGCTGGCCCGTCGCGTCCCCGAGCCACAGCAGGAACTGGCGCTTGAACGCCCGCCGGACCGTCTCCGGGGGTTTCGGCGAGTAGACGTAGATGTGGCCGCCCTCCTCGAGGAGCCGGCGGCGCTTCTCGAGGACGCCGAGCTCGACGAGGTGGTTGAGGTGGCGGGCGGCGACGCTCCGGTCGTAGTCGGTCCGGTCGGCCAGCTCCTGGACCGTCTGGTCGCCCCCCTCCATGACGCAGAGACAGATGTCGAGCGCCGCGTCGGACATGTCGAACACCGTCCGCAGCAGGTCCTCCAGCGACGGGTCCTCGACTGCGGGGTCGACCTCGACCGACGACATCGTCGCGTCACAGCAGGTCATCCCGCCGTCACCGAGCCCGACGTTCCCGCAGGTTTCGCACTCGAAGGCCTCGACGTTGCCCTCCGGAAGGTCCATGCGCACCGGTTGTGGCCGAGTCCTACAAAGCGTACCGGGTGCTGGCGAGCGAGCCGAAACCCGCGCCGGCCGCGGCGGCGGGTCAGCAGACCGGCTTCGGGTCGATGCCCATCCCCTCGAGGCTGTCGGCGTACTCGCGGTAGGCGACCTCGATGGCCCGTCCGGCGGCCGCCTCGGCCCGGGCCCGGTCGTCGGGGCCGTCGCAGACGGCGGCGACGACCCCGGCGCCGGCCTCGGCCTGCGCGTCGGTCTCCGCCCGCAGGTCGCGGAACACGTCGGCCGCGCTCGAGTCGCCCTCGTTGATGAAGAAGCTGATGACCTGCAGGAGCGTCCGGGAGGCGACGAGCGGGCGGGCGACCAGTCCGGCGGCGGTCCGCTCGACCGTCCCCTCGAGCCCGCGGAGGTGCTCGTGGAGGGGGTCGGCCGGCGGGTCGGACGCCGCCACGTCGCCCAGCCCGCACACCCGGTCGCGGTGGTCGCGCTCGCGGGCCGCCGCGTCCCGGAACGCCGCTCCGGCCCGGTCGTCCCGCGTCGGTCGCCGCAACGAGCGCCTTCTCGGAGCCGAGCCGGTCGAGGGCGGTCGCGTTCGACTCCCGGACCGTCTCGAGGAGGTCGGCGCCATCCATGCCTCCGTCTGCGGTCGCCTCACACACAACTCTGTCGCCGGGTGCAGCGCCCGGCTTATGTCCCGGCGGCCCCAACCCCGACGCATGACTCCCGAGCGGACGGCTACGGAGCTGTCGCCGGCGGCGCTGGCCGAGCGCATCGAGACCGGCGAGCGGGTCGAACTCCTCGACACCCGGAACCGCGACGAGGTCGACGCCTGGCGCATCGAGGGGGCCGCCGTCGACGTGACGCACGTCCCCTACATGCGGTTCGTGAGCGCGCAGGCGACCGGCGACCCGGCGTCGCTCGTCGACCCTGGCGCCTCCTACGTCGTCGTCTGCCCGGAGGGCGAGGCCAGCGCCGAGGTCGCGGCGGCCCTGGTCGAGGAGGGCGTCGATGCGGTCAACCTCGCCGGGGGGATGGAGGGCTGGGCCCGCGTCTACCGCCACGAGCGGGTCGCAGCCGAGGCGACCGGCGCGACCGTCGTCCAGTACCGACGACCGGCGAGCGGCTGTCTGGCCTACGCCGTCGTCTCGGGCGGCGAGGCGGTCGTCGTCGACCCGCTGCGGGCCTTCGTCGACCGGTACGCCGACGACGTCGCGGAGCGCGGCGCGTCGGTCGAGTACGTCGTCGACACCCACGTCCACGCCGACCACGTCAGCGGGGTCCGGGAGCTGGCGGCCGCGACCGGCGCGACCGCGCTCGTCTCCGAGGGCGCCGCCGGCCGGGGGATGACCGGTGATTTCGAGACCGTCGGCGGCGGCGAGAACATCGCCGTCGGCGACCACGACCTCGAGGTGCTGGCGACGCCCGGCCACACCACCGGCTCGGTGTCGCTCCGGGTCGACGACCTCTTCCTGTCCGGCGACTCGCTGTTCCTCGACGGCGCCCCCCGGCCCGACCTCCAGAAGGGCGACGACGCGGCGCCCGACCTCGCGCGGACGCTCCACGAGACGCTCACCGGGCGGCTGGCTCCGCTGCCGGACCGGACGGTCGTCGCACCGGGGCACCTCCCGCCCGCCCGGGCGAGCGAGCGCGGGCCGCACGCCGCCGGGCTCGGCGACCTCCGCGAGCGGCTGTCGGCCTTCTCGCTCGACCGCGAGGCGTTCGTCGAGCGCGTTCTCGGCTCGATGGGCGAGCCGCCGGCCAACTTCGAGACCATCGTCGCGGTCAATCTCGGCCGGGAGACCGTCGACGACGGGTCGGCGTTCGAGCTGGAGCTGGGACCGAACAACTGCGCCGTCGGGGGCTGACGGGACGCGGGCTACCGGTCGTCGGCGGTCGCCTGCGCACGGCTGACCGACACGAAGAGGTCGACGAGGACGACGAACCCCACGGCGAGGCCGACGACGAGGAGGGCACCGGCGGGGAGGCCGTCGCCGAGCACGCCGGCCAGAAACGACAGCTGGACGGCGAGCAGCACCGCGAGTATCTTCAGCCAGCGACGGATCGAGCGGAGCAGCGCGGCGTCGCTCATGTCGGGGTGCTCCTGGACGCGCGGAGATATGTCTGCCGGTAGGCGAGTTCGGTCCGCCGTCACCGGAGTTTCGCGACCACCCGGTCGCGGCGAACACCGCGTCGCCGCCCTCGCGGGGGTCGGCGACGCGACCGGTGGCTGAAGGCTTTTGCGGGCGACGGCCGAACGCCCGGCCGGACATGGCCGACAGCAGCGACCTCGACCTCGACTTCGTGAGATTGGGCGGTACGGGTCTGCAGACGAGCGAGCTCCAGTTCGGCACCTGGCGGTTCGGCCGCGAGACGGAAGCGGGCGGCCTCGAGATAGCCGAGGAGCGCGCCTACGACCTGCTCGACGCCTACGCGGACGCCGGCGGGCGCTTCATCGACACCGCCGACGTCTACGGCGGCGGCGACGCCGAGCGCTGGATCGGCAACTGGCTCGCCGACCGCGACCGCGACCGCTACGTGGTCGCCTCGAAGGTCTACTGGCAGACCCACGAGGACGACCCCAACAGCCGCGGCACCAACCGCAAGAGCCTCCGGACGCGCGTGGAAGCCATCCTCGACCGCCTCGACACCGACTACCTCGACCTGCTGTATCTGCACCGCTGGGACGACGAGACCCCGACCCGGGAGACGATGCGGACGCTGAACGCCCTCGTCGAGGCCGGGACGGTCAACTACCTCGGCGCGTCCACGCTCCGGCCGGACGCCTGGCGGGTCGCGAAGGCGAACCAGCTAGCCCACAGCGAGGGGCTGGAGCCGTTCACCGTCACGCAGCCCCGGTACAACCTCGTCGACCGCGAAATCGAGGGCGACTACCTCGAGATGTGCCGCCACGAGAACATCGCGGTCTGCCCGTGGAGCCCGCTGGGACAGGGCTTTCTCACCGGGAAGTACGACCGCGAGGCCGGCCTGACGGGCGAGTCCCGGGTCGCGGAGTCGAGCCGCTTCACCGACCGCTATCTCACCGCCGAGAACTTCGACGTCCACGACGAACTCGACGCGGTCGCCGACGAGGTCGGCGCCACGCCCGCCCGGACGGCGCTGGCGTGGCTGTGCCACCGCGACGGCGTCACCGCCCCCATCGTCGGCGCCCGCACCGTCGAACAGCTCGAGGAGAACCTCGCCGCCGCGGCCGTCGACCTCTCCGGCGACCAGGTGACACGGCTGACGGAGGCGGCAGCAGGGCCCTACGACGGCCTCTGATACGAATCGGTGGACCGATTCACCGGTCGTCGCCGACCCGCACTGGCGATGGCCGGTGAAGGACGACGGCAATCCGTCCGGGGGCGACCGTCACCCGGCGTTCGCGTAGTCGCTCGCCGCGACCTCGCGGACCCGCTCGGCGGTCACCTCGCCGACGCCGTCGACCTCGAGCAGTGCCTCCTCGTCGGCCGTCATCACCGCCTCGACGCTGCCGAAGTGCTCCAGCAGCGCCCGCGCCGTCACGGGGCCGACCTCGGCGATGGCGCCGACCACGTACTCCTGCTGCTCGGCCAGCGTCTTGCCGCCCTTCTCGCCGTGGACCGACACCTCGCGGTCGATTTCGGCCTCGATTTCGCCCTCGAGCGACTTCAGCTTCCGGAGCTCCTCCTCCATCTTCTTTTCCTCG
>PXQM01000031.1 GCA_003021325.1 Halobacteriales archaeon QH_10_70_21 | reverse complement strand
GCCCGTCGTCGACGCCCGGCGATGAGCTACGGCGACCGGACCGTCCGGGTCGTCCTCGCCGTCACCGCCGTCGCGCTCGTGGCCCGGTTCGTCCTGCTCGGGTCGCGGGTCGCCCACTTCGACGAGGCCCGCGTCGCCTGGTGGGGGCTGGACTACCTCCGGACCGGCGAGACCAGCTACCGGTACATCGTCCACGGCCCGCTGATGCAGCACCTCCACCGGCCGCTGTTCGCGACGGTCGGCGCCTCGGACTTCGTGATGCGGGCGCCGGTCGCCGTCGTCGGCGGCCTGCTACCGCTCGTGGCGCTTCGGTTCCGTCGCCACCTCGGCGACGTCGAGACCGTCGCCCTGGCCGCGCTCCTCGCCTTCGACCCGATACTGCTGTACTACTCGCGGTTCGCGCGCTCGACGGTGCTGGTCGCGGCGTTCTGTTTCGTCTCCTTCGCGGCCCTCGTCCGCTGGTACGACGGCGACGGGCGCGGCTACCTCTTCGTCGCCGCCGCGTTCCTCGCGCTCGGCTTCGGCGCCAAGGAGAACGCCGTCGTCTACGTGCTCTGCTGGCTGGGTGCGGCAACGCTCCTCGTCGCCGGCGTCCGCTTCGGCCTCGTGCCGCCGTTCGGCACCAGCTCGCGGCTGCGTCCACTCCTCGAGGGGTACCGGGACACCTACCTCCGTGGCCCCGACGCGAGACGGCGCCGGCGCCGGCTCGGCGCCGGGCTGCTCGGCTCCGTCCTGGTCGGCGGCCTCCTCGTCGTCTTCCTCTATACGCCCCGCGGCGGCGACGCCGGGCTGTGGACCGGGAACATCGGGGCGACCGCCGGGGCGACGTGGGGCGACATCGTCGAGGGGATGGAGTACTGGTTCGGCCAGGGGGAGGAGAAGGACCTGGCCGCCTACCGACGCCTCCTCGAGCGGTTCCTGGGGACGAGCCTCGAGTACGCCGGCGCGCTCGTCGCCCTCTCCGTCGTCGGCTTCCTCGCGGAGCTGTCGCGCCGCAGCGAGGCCCGGCGGCTCGTGCTCGGCTGCAGCTACTGGGGGTTCGCCAGCGTCGTCGGCTACCCGCTGGGGACCGACATCTGGGGGGCGTGGATAATCGTCAACGCCCTGGTCCCGCTCTCGGTGCCGGCGGCGGTCGGCCTCCGGACGCTCGTCGACGTCGGCCGCGAGGCGCTCGACGGCGACGACCGCGTCAGCGTCGGTATCGTCGGCATCCTCCTGTTGCTCGTCGTCGGTCAGGTGGTCGTCGGCGGCGTCTCGGCCGCGTTCGTCGACCCGGCAAGCCCGGACAACGACCTGGTGCAGTTCGCCCAGCCCCAACAGGAGACGCGCGAGCCGGCCGACCGGACCGCGGCGGTCGCCGCCGCCCACGACGGCGACCCCGACGTGCTGTTCTACGGCGGCGACGAGTTCGTCGACGACGGCGGGTTCCGGAGCCCCGGGTGCATCCGCTGGACCCGGACGCTCCCGTGGGCGTGGTACGTCGACCGCGCCGACGCGTCGGTGACCTGCGCCCAGGGCCCCGGGGCGATTCCCGACGAGCTCCCGCCCGTCGTGGTCGCGGAGGCTGACTGCACCCGCCAGCGGACGGTCGAGTGCCGGACCGCCCCCGAGGACCTGGCCGTCGACGACGACCTCGAGGCGCGGCTCTCCGACGACTACGAGCGGTACGGCTTCCTCCACCGCACCACCGGCGGATCGTACTTCGACGGGATGGTGGTGTTCGTGCACGAGGACGCCGCCCCGTCTCAGTCGGCCTCCGCGAGGGCCTTCCGTTCCCAGCGCGGTCCGGCCCGGCGGTAGAGGCCGACGCCGACGAGCCCCGCCAGCGAGGCGTAGCCGACGCTGCCGAGCGCCAGCCCCGTCGGCGCGAGCCTGAACGCGATGGCCGCGACGACGAGCGGGATGAGCGCGACCATCATCGCCAGCGTGAAGGCCGCGAAGACGGGCGTGTCGAAGAGCAGCTCCGTCGGCTCGAGCCCGGCGACGTAGGCCGTGACGCCGAAGACGTACAGACACAGCGGCGCGAAGACGGCGACGCCGACCAGCATCGTCCCGGTACCGAAGACGACGACGCCGAGCCCGAGGAACGCCAGCCCCGACGGCAGCGCCAGCAGGCAGAACCCGAGCAGCTTCGCCCGGAACACCTCGGCCAGGTCGACCGGGTACCGCAGGTAGAAGCCGGTGTCGTCGAACTGGCAGAGCCAGTTGTAGCTCGTAAACGAGCCCAGCGCGAGCACGCTCGCGATGGTGAGGCCGGGTTCGGGCCGGACCGGGACGACGTCGGGCAGGAACGCCAGCAGGACCGCGAGCACGGCGAAGACCAGCCCCTGCGAGAAGACGACCTTCCAGAGGCCGCCCGACGATCGGACGACGTCCAGCAGCGACTTCGCGAGCAGGCCCTGGGCGTCGGCACCGCCCAGGGCCCGGTGGAGCGCGCCGAAGCGGTTCTCGGCGGTCCGGGTCGGCGTCCGACGGTCGAACTGGAAGAGGGCGACGCCGACGACCCCGAGCCCGACCGGCAGCAGGACGCTCCCGGCGACAGCGACCGGGTCGATACCCGACAGGAGGCCGTACGGCGTCACCGAGAGCACGCGCCCACCGTCGAGGATGAGCGCGACGACGGCCGCCAGCGCGACCGCGGTCGAGGCGACCCGCGACCGGGTGTGGATACCGACGAGCGCGAAGCTGGCAGCGACGCCGACCGCGAAGACGCCGACGGACGTGACGAAAAGCAGCGGGAGCCGCGCAGCCGGGACCCCCGCCATGACCACCAGCGGGACGAGCCCGACGGTCAGCGGTAACAGGAAGAGCACGGCGTAGTAGCCGACGTCCTTCACGAGGAAGGCCACGAGGAGCTTCCGCGGCTCCATCGGGAGCGTCCGGGCCGAGAACAGCAGCAGCGTCGTCTCCCCCAGGAGGTCGTCCAGCGCGTCGCGGCCGACGAGGCCGACGGTGCCGACCTGCAGCCCCAGGGCGGCGACGACGAGGTGGAGGCCGTCGACGAGCAGCCCCGCGTCGGCGTTCGCCAGGGCGAAGAAGGCGGCCGTCCCGGCGGCCACCGCGGCGACGAAGAGGGGGAACAGCGCGAACCGCCGCCCGCCGAACATGCGGCTGTGGAGCCGCCACTCCTCGACGGTCATCAGCCGCAGCAGGTAGCGGGTCGACAGGGTCATGACGACCGCGTGAGGGTGGCTTCCGCGACGTCCTCGTCGACCGACGTGAAGAACCGGTCGAGCAGCGCGTCCCCGTCCATGCCGCGCGGCCGTAGCTCCTCGAGCAGCCGCCCGCGGTTGATGATGCCGACCTGGGTGCAGACCTCGGCGGCCGTCTCGACGAAGTGCGTCGACAGGAAGAGCGTGTTGCCGGCCGAGCGGTAGGTCTCGAAGAACCCCTTGACGCGCTCCTGCATGATGGGGTCGAGGTTCGTCAGCGGCTCGTCGATGAACACGACCCGCGGCTCGTGGATGAACGCCTGCGTGATGAGCACCTTCTGGCGTTCGCCCTGCGAGAGGTCGGTACACAGCGTGTCGAGCTTGTGGGCGAACTCGAGCCGTTCGGCCCAGCGGTCGACCCGCTCGGTCATCGTCGACTCCTCGAGCCCGCGCGTCGTGGCGGCGAACTCGAAGTACTCGCGGACGGTCAGGAAGGAGGGCGGCCGCCCGCTCTCGGGCAGGATTCCGACCCGGCGACGGGCCTCGACGGGCGTCTCGACGGGGTCGACCCCGGCCACGCGGGCCTCGCCCGAATCCGGCACCAGCTGGCCGGTCAGGATGTTGATGGTCGTCGACTTGCCCGCACCGTTCGGCCCGAGGAAGCCGTAGCACTCGCCGTCCTCGACGGCCAGGGAGAGCGAATCGAGCGCGACCACCTCGCCGTACCGTTTCGACAGCGCCCGCGTCTGGATAGCCGGCATTCGGGACGCCGTAGGAACGCGAGCGGCCTATACCTCAGGGACGACTCGCGTCTCGATGGCTCCGAGAACGGCGGGACCGACGACACGCAGGCGCCAGCGTGTCCGCCAGGGCCCGACGGACGGTCGCTACGGACCGTTGGTGCGGTCCGGCGAGCGGTCGTCGGACGCGTCCTCGCCGTCGTCGCCCAGTCGGCGGCGGCCGGCGCCCTGCCGATGCTGTACGCGGCGACGGCCGACGACGTCGAGGGCGGCGACTACGTCGGCCCCGGCGGCCTGCTGAAGATGCGGGGTGCGCCGGAGAAACAGCGCTCGGCGAGCCAGTCGTACGACGAGGAGACCGCAGAGCGGCTCTGGTCGGTCTCGGTCGAGGCGACCGGCGTCGGGTTCCCCTAGGTCTCGACCGTCGCGGGCGATTCGGCACGGATTCACGCTGCGGGGTTCTCCCGGTCGTAGATGACGAGGTCCTCGTCAACCCTGAACTCGCCGTACCGGCCGTCTTCGCCGTCGTGCAGAAGGGTCATGTTCATGGTTCGATGCGTCCGACGCTTCTCGTGGGTGTGAATAGGCCCCACGCCGCGCTGCGCCGGCGATTTAGCTCCCTTCGACCAGGCGCGCCAGTTGCTCGGGCGGGACCGCCCCGCGGGCGGCGTACTCGTCGTGGACGAACGTCGGGACGCCGGTGATGCCGAACTCGGCGGCGGCCTCGAAGGCGTCCTCCAGGGCGTCGGCGCTGTCGTCGTCGGCCAGGACGTCGGGGACGTAGCCCGCTGGCAGTCCGGCCGCCTCGGCGATGTCGGCCAACACCGAGGCGTCACCGACGTCGCGGCCCTTCTCCCACAGCGCGTCGAAGACGCCGCGGTGGAACGCCTCGAACGCCTCGGGGTGCTCCTCGCGGACCCGGAGCGCAACCCGCTGGGCGCCGTAGGAGTCGACGTCCTTCCGGAGGTGCTGGGCCATCTCGACGTCGTACTCCTCGGCCAGTCGGCGGACGTTCCTCCTCGCCTCCTCGTAGTAGGAGTCGTCCTTGCCGTCGTCGATGGAGGGGTCGATGGTGCCGTCGGGGCGGCGCTTCCGCGACCGGAGGTCGAAGGGGTGCCACTCGACGTCGAGCGGTCCCTCGCGGTCCTCGCGGTACGCCTCCAGCGAGGCGTAGCCGAGGTAGCAGAACGGACAGACGTAGTCGGCGTACACCCGGACGGTCGGAACGGCGTCGGTTTCGCTCATGACGGGACTGGGAACCGGAGGGACAAAAGCCCGCCCCCGCCGTGGCGGCCGGACGCACCGGCGCCGGGCGCCGAGGCTGCAGGTACTCCGCCCGGCGGAACGCCCACAGCATCGACAGTCCGAGCAGGAGCATCCCGAACATGACCGCGGGGTAGCCGAACGCCCAGCCGAGTTCGGGCATGTTGTAGGCGCTGTCGGCGAAGTTCGTCCCGTAGACGCCGGCGACGAACGTCAGCGGCAGGAAGATGGTCGCAATGACGGTCAGGGTTTTCATCACCTCGTTGCTGGACTGCGAGAGGGTGTTGAGGTAGATGTCGCGGGCGCCCGAGACCAGGTCGCGGTACGTCTCGACGAGGTCGACGACCCGGACGAGGTGGTCGTAGACGTCCCGGAAGTGCTTCTCCGTCTCGGGTTCGACCTGCTTCGGGTCCCCGCGGGCCAGCACCGACAGCGCCTCCCGGGTCGGCCACGCCAGTTTCCGGAACGACAGCAGGTCCCGGCGGACGGCGGTTATCTCCTCGAGGACGTCGCCGTCGGTCGAGTCAAGCACCTCCTCGATGGTCTCGATGTCGTCCTCGGTGCGGTCCAGGAGTGAGAAGTACTCGTCGACGACGGCGTCGACGACGCGGTAGGCGGTGAAGGCCGGCCCGCGGTGGAGGAACCGCTCGTCGCCGCGGACGACGGCCTCCCACCCCCGGCCAATGGGGTCGTCGTCGTGGGTCGACAGCGAGACCACCCAGTCATCGCCGACGAAGACGCCGACCGGCTCCTCGTGGACCTCCCTGTCGAAGGTGGTCTCGCCGGTGGTCAGCTCCGCGGTCTTGACCAGGACGAACGTGTAGTCGGTGAACTCCTCGGTCTTGGGCCGAACGCCGTTGACGATGTCCTCGATGGCCAGCCGGTGGAGGTCGAAGACCTCGGCGACGGCGTCGATCTCCTCGCCGGTGGCCGCCTCGACCCGGACCCAGGTGGTCCCGCTTTCGGCCTTGGCGGCCGCGATGTCGTCGTGCTGGGTGATGCCGTCGGCGTCGTAGACGACGGCGTGGACGGTCGTGTCGGCTCCTCCATCGAGGGGCCGATGGCGACGAGCGCGATGCCGACGATGACGGCCGTGATCGAGAACGCCCGCCCCGGGTAGTCGACCGCGATACCGGCGCCGTACCCCGCCAGCCCGACCGACAGCAGCACCGTTCCGAGAGCCGAAGTCGGGCTCATGGCCCTCCCTCGGAGCGGGCCGGCAAGAGCGTTCGGCGCTACCGGAACGGGACGACGGCGGAGGCGGCGCGGCGGGCGCCGCCGGAACCCTTTCGCAGGACGGTCCGGCCGGCCCATGCGGTCTTCCGGACGGCGGCCTTGGCGTAGTGGCTGCTGCAGCGCTTCAGGGAGGCCCGCTGGCCCCGAATCGTCGTGTCGCCGGGCCGGATGGCGTCGACGACGTCGTCGCTCTCGACGTCGGCGATGGGGGGTTCGACCTCTATCTCGGTGAACGCCCGGCCGACGGTCAGAAGCGAGTGCGCGTCGCTACCGCCGACGCCGGGTAGCCGTACCGGGCGGCGTACCGCCGGGCCCGCCGGTTCCGGTAGCCGGTGAACAGCCAGGCGTTGTACGTCTCGATGGCGTCGGGGTCGACGCGCTTGAGGCGGCGCTTGCGGACACCGTGGCGGGTCCGCTGGAAGGGATGGGGGACGACGGCGGCGCTGCCGGCCTCTCGGACCGCCGCGATGGTCTCGCCGACGGGCCGCCCGGCGGGCGGCAGCTCCTCGATACCGATGCCGAGCAGGTGGCCGTCGGCCGTCGAGACCTCG
>PXQM01000030.1:6211-13208 GCA_003021325.1 Halobacteriales archaeon QH_10_70_21 | reverse complement strand
TCTTACGACGCCCCCAATCTTTAAGTCCCTCCCTTCTGTTCGTACACCTGCGTAAGACGGCACGTCTTACAACGGGGTCGGCTGACGCGTGTGTGAGGCTGACGAAGCCGATTCACGGTGTAAACGCGATCGCGGTTTCGCGTGTGCTCGGTCGTCTTACCCAACCCACAGGGGAAGAACAACATGGAGCGTGTGACACTACGGATCCCGAAACAGCAGATCGCAGAGGTAGAGCGCATGGTCGATACGGGAGAGTTCCCGAACCGGAGCGAGGCGATCCGCTCCGCCGTGCGCGAGATGGTGAACGAACAGGACGCGGAGTCCGGAGAGGGCACGCGTCCCTGGGCGAAGGTGTAAGACGATGCAGGACATCGTCAACTCCGCCCTCGAGAACGCCGAGCAGGAGCAGCGCGAGATGGACGCCGACCTCGACGGCGACGGCGCCGAGTTCGGCGACCCCCGCATCGTCATCGTCGGCTGCGGTGGCGCGGGGAACAACACCGTCAACCGGCTGTACAACATCGGCGTTGACGGCGCCGAGACCATCGCCATCAACACCGACAAACAGCACCTGCAGATGGTCGAGGCGGACACGAAGATCCTCGTCGGCAAGTCCCTGACCAACGGGCTCGGAGCCGGCGGCGACCCCTCGATGGGCGAGCGCGCCACGGAGATGGCGCAGGGCACTATCAAGGAGGTCCTCGGCGAGGCCGACCTCGTGTTCGTCACGGCCGGCATGGGTGGCGGTACCGGCACCGGCGCCGCGCCGGTCGTCTCAAAAATCGCCAAAGAGCAGGGCTCCATCGTCGTGGGCATGGTCTCGACGCCGTTCAACGTCGAGCGCGCCCGGACGGTCAAGGCCGAGGAGGGCCTCGAAAAGCTCCGCGGCGAGGCCGACTCCATCATCGTCCTGGACAACAACCGCCTGCTGGACTACGTCCCGAACCTGCCCATCGGCAAGGCGTTCTCGGTGATGGACCAGATCATCGCCGAGACCGTCAAGGGCATCAGCGAGACCATCACCCAGCCGTCGCTCATCAACCTGGACTACGCGGACATGACCTCGATCATGAACCAGGGCGGCGTCGCGGTGATGCTCGTCGGCGAGACACAGGACAAGAACAAGACCAAGGAGGTCGTCAGCGACGCGATGAACCACCCACTGTTGGACGTCGACTACCGCGGCGCCTCGGGCGGGCTGGTCCACATCACTGGCGGCCCCGACCTCACGCTGAAGGAGGCCGAGGGCATCGCCCAGAACATCACCGAGCGCCTCGAGGCCTCGGCGAACGTCATCTGGGGCGCCCGTATTCAGGACGAGTACAAGGGCAAGGTCCGCGTCATGGCCATCATGACGGGCGTCCAGTCGGCCCAGATCCTCGGCCCGACGACCCAGAAGCAGGCCGACGCCTCGCGGCAGGCCATCGAGGGCGTCGACAGCGAGGACGAGTTCGCCTCGACCCCGCCGACCCAGTCCGGCGGCACCGGCCGTGGCGGCGGCTACGGCGTCGGCGAGACCGACGGCGGCCGCTCGGAGGTCGAGCAGAACAACGGACTTGACGTAATCCGATAGGTACGAAATATTACATCAATTTTTACGGCTGTGTATTGCGGTTAGAGACACGAAAAGTAATCGAATTTGTCTGATAAGAACTCCGTAAACACGATGTATGACGTCCGGCTGACGCCGGCTCAGTCGCCGCCGAGCTCGTCGACGAGCTCGCACGTCCGGCAGGTCGCGTTGTTCGTTGGCGCGCCGCAGCGGTCGCAGCGCCCCTGCGGGCCGTCGCCGTCGCCGCGGTAGGCCTCGGCCGCGATCCGTGCGAGCTCCTCGTAGCCCGACATGATGGAGTGGCGCGTGCCGGGGTGGTCCTCCTCGAGGTCGTGGAGGTGCTGCCGTATCTCGCCGCGGTAGGCCTCGCTGGCGTGCGGACACTCGGCCATGTGGGTCGAGAGGTCCCGGAAGTGCGCGTAGAGGGCGACCTCCTTCTCGGGGATGTCCCGCAGCGGCTTCGCCCGCGGGACGAACGGGTCGTCGTCGACCTCGCGCTCCTGGAAGCTGCCAAGCGAGGCGTCGAAGTGCTTGGCGACCTGTCGAACGTCGCCCGACAGCAGGTTCATCATCGCGGTCTGTGCCTCGTCGTCCAGGTTGTGCCCGGTGAGGAGCTTGTCGGCGCCGTACTCCTCGGCGTACCGCGAGAGCGCGTCCCGCCGGAACACCCCGCAGTAGGCACAGGGTGCCATATCCAGTGGGTCGTCGGCGGCGACGTCGTCCATCTCGAGGTCGTACTCGTCGGCGTAGCTGACGACCTCGTGTTCGATGTCGAGGTCGCCGGTCAGCTCGAGGCAGGCGTTTAGCGAGGCGTCCCGGTACCCCTCGATGCCCTCGTGGATAGTGAGCGCGACCAGCTCGACGCGGGGGTCCGCCTCGAAGGTGTCGTGGAGAACGTGGGTAAGGACGACGCTGTCCTTGCCGCCGGAGAGACCGACCAGCCAGGTCTCGGGGTCCTCGGGGGTGGCGTCGTCCGACAGCAGCGCGTCCTCGCGGATGCGCTTGCGGACCCGGGAGTCGACGGACCGACAGAAGTGCTCGGCGCACATGTGCAGTCCGGAGTAAGCGGCGTGCATGACCGCCTCCTCGCCGCACTTGTCGCACTCCATTGGCGGTCCGTTGCCGACTGGCGGACATACGGGTTTCGACTCCGGTCGGCGGCCTCCGTGACCGTTTTGTCCCGGCGCCGGCTAGACGCACCGATGTGTTTCAGCCGCGAGGCGGCCGTCGACCGCCTGCGCGAAATCGTCGAGACGGTCGCGACCGAACCGACAGCCGTCCCGGTCCGGGAGGTGTGGGTCTACGGGGACGTCGTGCTCGGGCTCGACCCGGTAGAGCGGCTGGACGTCTACCTCACGAAGGACCTGCTGTTCAAGGACGAGCCCAACCGGGAGGCGGAGTTCGAGGAACGGCTCGGCGTCGCGGGCGTCGGCAAGACCGTGTCGGCCGAGTGGGCCGAGGAACACCCCGACTGCGTCCGGGCCAACGCCAACGGCCACGCGGCCCCCGAGAAGTGCCTCGCCGCCCACCTGTTCGACCCCGACGAACCCGTCCACCTCGAGGTGTGCAACACCGGCTTCGAGAACAACGTCTCCCAGCGGCTGAAGGGCGCCCGCGCCCGCGAGGACTACACGCAGTTGCTCGACCCCCGGGCGGCGTGTCTGTGGGTCGACGGTCCCGCAAGCGACGCGAGCGGGACCTCGTCGGGCGCGTCAGCGTCCGACGGCGACGACGAGGGCGGAACGACGAGCGAGGAGGCGTTCCGCAAGCTCGCGGCCGGCGAGTTCGTCTTCCCGACGCTGTCGGCCGCCCTGGAGATGCTCGGCATGGACGAGGCCGAGGCCGAACGGGCGGCGTCGGAGCTCCGGGCCTACCACGAACAGCAGGAGGGCGTCTCCGTCCGCGGCGACGTGGTGTGACGCGGAACGGCGCCGCCGCTCGGGGACGCGACCGGCGGAGAAGGAGACCGATTACCGGAGGTCCGGGACGAGGGGGGCGGCTACCTCCTCGGCGTCGTAGCGCTTCGTGAGGCCGCCGTCGGCGCGAATCTGGTCGGTGGTGGCTTCGTCGGGCATGACCGGAACCATCGGCTCGATCTCGTCGCGGGTCATCTACCTGTCTCCAGAACCCTCATGGTCTTAAATCTTAATGATTGTTAGTCAAGGTCGCGGCAAGTACTGCCAGGTCGTGGTCCAAACGTTTATATCCGAACCGGGGCAGACGAAACCAACATGGTCGAGGCGTTCGCGGTGGCCTCCGGGAAGGGCGGAACCGGGAAGACCACCAGCACGCTCGCGCTGGGGATGGCGCTCGCCGAGGAGCACGACGTGACGGTCGTCGACGCGGACACCGGCATGGCGAACCTGCTGTTCCACGCCGGCCTCGCCGACGTCGAGACCACGCTGCACGACGTCCTCGTCGAGGGCGGCGCGCCCGTCGCCGAGGCGACCTACGACCGCTTCGGGATGCGGGTGGTCCCCTGCGGAACGTCGCTGTCGGGGCTCGAGGCCGCCGACCCCGAGCGCCTCCGGGAGGTGGTCGCCACCCTCGCCGCGGACACCGACGTGTTGCTTCTGGACTCGCCGGCGACGCTCTCCTCGAAGAGTGCCGTCCTGCCCATCGTGCTCGCCGACCGGGTCGTGGTCGTGCTTCAGCCGACCATCCCCGCCATCTCGGACGGGCTGAAGGTCCAGGAGTACGCCCTGTCGTACGGCTCCGAAGTCGCCGGCACGCTTTTCAACAAGGTCCAGAGCGACATCGAGTCGGTCCGCGAGCGGGCCGACCGCTACTTCGAGGGCCCGCTGCTGGCGACAGTCCCGGAGAGCGACGCCGCCCGCGAGGCGCGGTCGGCCGGGGAGCCGCTCCTGGCGTACGCCCCCGAGTCGACGGCTGCGGCGGCCTACCGCGAAGCGGCCGCGGGGCTTGACCCCCGGGACGGCGACTCCGGCGACGTCGCCGAGCGGTTCCGGACCGCCGTCATCCCCGACCCGCCATGATACCGGACGGCGACCTGCTGCGGGCGCGTGTCGTCACCGACCTCGCGGACCCCCTCGAGGACGCACTAGACCGCCGCCTCGACGGGTACGCCGTGCTGTCCGCCAGGGAGACGCTCCTGGCGAACGACGACGACCGGGGGGTCATCATCTTCGAGGACGGGGGGCCGGCCCTGGCCTACCACGCCGGCACCGACCGCGGCGGCCCGCCCGCGCTGGCCGACATCGGCGCCGGTCCCCACCGGCTGGAGCTGTACAGCCTCGACTCGGCGCACCTGACCGTCCCACACACGACCGACGAGCTCCGGGTCCCGCCCGGGATGCCGGCCGAACGGCTCGCCGGCGACCCGGACCCCGCCGGGGACGACGGCGCCGTCGTCGCCTTCCTCGAGGACGAGGCCGCAGTCGAGGACATCCGCGAGACGGCCCGGGCGGAGGCCGAGAGCCGCGCCGAGGAGTGGGGCTTCGAGGACGCCCTGCGGGACTGACCGACCGGCGCGAGGGACCCACGCGCCCCCGTCCGGTCCACTGGCCCCCGCTCGCCCGCGGCGACCTATCACGATAGGCGGAGTGATACTCGCCACGGGTGGTGGCTATCAGGATGGAAGATAGCCGATAGTGGGTGCGGCGCGTCCCTTTCACACGATGCCGACGACCGAAGCGTCCTGCCGAACGGCCGGGTCCACGCAGCGCTCCGACGACCGCGACCGGCGGGGCCGTTCCGTACCGATTTTCGATACCGACACCGAACGCACAGTTCTACAGGCGGAACAGGCCGAGTGCCTCGGGGTCGTATGGAAATCGAAGAGTTCCGTGATGACGGGACGCCGCAGGCGTCTCGAACCACTTGACCCCGAGGGTGAAGACCGTAAGCCCCGTTAAACGTGTTCCGTTCGCCGGATGTACTGCTCAATCGTGTCAGTCGAAATGTTGCCTGCTGTCCCTACGTAGTACGATTCCTCCAAAACCCACCACCCCATAGGTATTCCTCAGAAACGGCTCGTGTTGTTCTCACATCCCCCGCGCCATGATGCTCTTGACTGTTCGCACAATCTCGCTCGGTGCGTACTTCGGATGGGCTGACAAGAACAGGTTACCTCAAGGTATTATAGAAATATTGACAAGAAGTTTTACTCCGGGGAATTGTAGGTGAATTAGCTGCCAGAATAAGGGTTCGAATTAACCGTTATGATTCTGTTGGCTGTACTTAGGCGCGGTTCTCGGATTCTATAACGCACAAGCGGGGGTATTGCCCGTAACAACGGAGTTAGATTCAAGCCTACTCGTCGAGCTTAATCAGACTCTTTGCCTTTCGGTCAGTTACGTCAATCCTCACTGCTTCTTCATCAAACTCTATTCGTATATCTTTAATCAGCATTTCCGTATCCGAACTGTTGAACCTGTTATGGAAACGGTCTACAACGAAACCATCCGCCTCGCCAAACAAGGCGTGGATTGGGACGGGATTCCCGACCGTGTGGCCGACGATGCCAACCTCGTGAAGAACACGACTCAGCGCGTCGTTGCGAAGGCTCTCGGTGCGATGGAGAACTACTACGAGTACGATGACGTCGGCCAGCCGAGTTACTGCCCTGGGCGAGGCCGGCAAGCCCTCCGAGACGGTCGCCGCCGAGGCCGTCGACGCCTTCGAGCGGTTCCACGAGGGGGCGGCGGCGGTCGACGAGCACCTCGCCGACCAGTTGCAGGTCCCGCTCGCGCTCGCCGGCGGCGAGGTGGCCGCCCCCGAGGCGACCGCACACGTCCGGACGAACCGGGCGGTCGTCGAGGCGTTCGGCCACGACCTGTCGGTCGAACAACGGGGCGACCGCGTCGTCATCTCGGGGTGAGCCCGCCGGCCCAGCCGGTCGTGGGCCAGCGCGCCTGACGGCCGTGGACACCGCCGGTCAGGCGACGAGCTCGGCAAGCGTGGGGCCGTAGAAGAGGAGGAGCAGTCCCGCGACGACCAGCAGGATGACCCACACGATGGTCATGACGCCGAGCCGGCGGAACACCTGCCGGTCGCGGTCGTCCGCGCCGTCGTCGCCGTTGCCGTCCGCCTCGGGCGCGCTCGTTTCCGTGCTCATGGACGCCACCTGACGCCCGGAGGAGTTAAAACCCCGACCGTCGCCCGTGGGGCGGCCCCGCTGGCACCGGAACGCCGATGTCGCCCCGGCCCGAGAGGCCACCAATGGGCTTTCACACGTTCGACGTCGGTCGGGCGGACGAGCTCGAGGACCCCTCGCGGTTCGAGCACTGCTCGGCCGAGGAGCTGGTCGGCGCCGCGACGCTGGCCGACGACGACGTCGTCGTCGACGTCGGGAGCGGGACCGGCTTCTACACCGATATCCTCGCCGGGGTCGCGGCCCGGGTCTACGCGGTCGACATCCAGCCGGCGATGGCGGCCTACTACCGGGAGAAGGGGGTTCCGGCGGCCGTCGACCTCTTGGCGGCC
>PXQM01000030.1:0-6190 GCA_003021325.1 Halobacteriales archaeon QH_10_70_21 | reverse complement strand
CCCGCCGCTCGCCGAGCGGTTCGACGTCTGGACGGCCGGTGCCGCCGTCGACGCGGCCGGGTTCACGGTCCGGCGGGCGGAGTCGCGACGCGAGACGTTCCTCCTGACTGCGGTCCGGTGAGGACGCGCGGGTCGGCCCACCGACCGCCGATCGGGCGTGAACCGTGTGGTGGGCTTTTGTCCCGGCCGCCGTAGCCACGGATATGTCACCGACCGTCGCGGCCTGCCAGATGGCCGTCGAGGACCTGGACGTCGAGTCGAACCTCGAGACCGTCGAATCCCGGCTCGAGGCCCTCCCGGACCGCGTGGACGTCGCCTGCTTTCCCGAGGGGGCGCTGACGGGGTTCGTGCCGGACGAGCGCGTCGAGGCGGCGGCGCTGGCCCGCGGGGGCCCGGAGCTCGACCGGTTGCGCGAGGCGGCCGAGGCGGCCGGGGCCGACGCCCTCGTCGGCTACGTCGAGGCCGACGGCGACGCGCTCTACAACGCGGCAGCGTACCTCCGGGCCGACGGCCCGACGACGGTCTACCGGAAGCGGCACCTCTGGGCCGGCGAGCGCGAACTGCTGGAGCCCGGCGAGCCGGTGGTCACCCTCGAGACGCCGCTGGGCCGGACCGGACTGTTGACCTGCTACGACCTGAACTTCGTCGACGAGAGCGCGACCCTGACCGACAAGCGGGTCGACGCCCTGCTGGTCGTCGGCGCGTGGCCGGCGACCCACAGCGACAACTGGCGGCTGCTCCTGCGGGCGCGCGCCCTCGACGGCGTCCGGTGGACCGTCGGCGCCGGCCGGACCGGCCGCCGCGACGTCGACGGCGCCCGCGTGACCGACTACGCCGGCCGGTCGCTGGTCGCCCGCCCGGACGGCGGCATCCGGGCCGAACTCGACACCGCCGCCCGCGACCTCGTCGTCGACCTCGAGGCCGGCGTCCTCGAACGCCAGCGGGAGCTTGTCGGCGTCTTCGAGGACTGATACGGACTGTTGTACCGACAAACGACCACAGCAATCCGTCCGAAGCCGTCGCGCTCGACGAAAGCCGGCGACCGACCCGCCGTTCGGCGCGCCGGAGGTGGTCCTCGGCCGTCCGTCGCTGGATGCCGACGCGGTCCGCGATCTCGGCGGTCGTCACCTCCCGCGGCAGCTCGTAGTAGCCGTTCTCGATGGCGGTCAGCAACACCTCGCGCTGCCGGGCGGTGAAGTCGGGCACCAGCCCGGCGGGGTCCAGAAGCGGTGCGGCGCCGGTGACCGAGTTGACGCTCCGCTTCGACCGGACGGTGACGTCGTGGCCGTCGTCCAGCAGGTCCCGGTAGAGGTCGGCCAGCCCGCCGGCGTCCAGCGCGAGAACCCGGCAGATGCGCTCGCCGCCGGCGTACCGTAGCGGCGGCAGCAGGAGACAGCCGTGGGCGCCGACGTACGCCTCGACGTTGTCCGGGCGACGCGCGGCGAGACAGCCGTCGGTCACGACGACGTGCTCGTCGCCGCCGACCATCCGGTCGGCGACGCCGGCGGCGTCGTCGACGTCCGCGACGACGGCCGGAGCGTCGCGGCCGACCGCCCGCACGAGGTCGCAGTGGTCGTTGCACCACAGCTCGACCCGGACCTCGCGGTCGGCCGTCGGTATCGGTCCACCGGCGTCGCCGAGGCGGAACGTCATCTCGTGCATGCGGGGACGTGTGCCGACGTTCTATATAAACCCTGCACCGTGTGGTGCGGCAAACGTTTCGCCGCTCGCGTCCGTAGCGGAGGCCATGGTCGAACAACAGCATCGGTCTTCGAACGGCGTCGGCGAACCGAGCGCGGAGTGGCGGGCCTACCGCGGCGCGCCGACGGGGACCGACACCGAGTGCGAGAACTGGCGCGCCGAGGCGGCGCTGCGGCTCCTGAACAACAACCTCGACCCGGAGGTCGCGGAGGCCCCCGAGGACCTCGTCGTCTACGGCGGCACCGGCCGGGCCGCCCGGTCGTGGGACGCCTACGAGGCCATCCTCGACGAGCTCCGGACGCTGGACGCCGAGGAGACGCTGCTGGTCCAGTCCGGCAAGCCCGTGGGGCGCTTCGAGACCGGCGAGAGCGCACCGCAGGTGCTCATCGCCAACTCCAACCTCGTCGGCCGGTGGGACACCTGGGAGCACTTCCACGAACTCGAGGCCGAGGGCAAGATGATGTACGGCCAGATGACCGCCGGTTCGTGGGCCTACATCGGGACGCAGGGTATCATCCAGGGCACCTACGAGACGCTGGCGGCGCTGGCCCGCCGGGAGTACGGCGGGCCGGACCTCGAGAGCCGCATCGTCGTCACCGGCGGCCTGGGCGGAATGGGCGGTGCCCAGCCGCTGGCGGTCACGATGAACGGCGGCGTCTGCATCGCCGCCGAGGTCGACGCGGAGCACATCGAGCGCCGCATCGAGACGGGCTACTGCCAGGAACGGACCGACGACCTCGACGAGGCCATCGAGCGCGCGACGGCGGCCGCCGAGGCCGGCGAGCCCTACAGCGTCGGCGTCCGCGTCAACGCCGCCGACATGCTCGAGGGGATGCTCGACCGGGACTTCGTCCCCGACGTCGTGACCGACCAGACGAGCGCCCACGACGAGATGGAGGGGTACTACCCGTCGGGGTACACGGTCGCGGCGGCCGACCGGCTCCGCGAGACCGACCCCGAGACGTACCGCGAGGAGAGCCTCGAGACGATGGAGCGGCACGTCGACGCCATCCTCGAGCTGCAGGAACGCGGCGCCGTCGCCTTCGAGTACGGCAACAACATCCGCGGCCAGGTCGCCGACCACCGCGACCACGACTCCGCCTTCGACTTTCCGGGCTTCGTCCCGGCGTACATCCGCCCGCAGTTCTGCCGCGGCAAGGGTCCGTTCCGGTGGCTGGCGCTGTCGGGCGACCCCGCAGACATCCACCGCACCGACGAGGTAATCCGCGAGCTGTTCCCCGAGAAGGAGGACCTCCAGCGGTGGATAGACCTCGCCCAGGAGCAGGTGCAGTTCCAGGGGCTGCCCTCGCGGGTCTGCTGGCTCGGCTACCGGGCGGACGACGAGGGGCTCACCGAGCGGGTCCGGTTCGCGCTCCGTATCAACGACCTCGTCGCCGAGGGCGAGATTTCGGCGCCGGTCGTCGTCACCCGCGACCACCTCGACGCCGGCAGCGTCGCCAGCCCGAACCGGGAGACGGAAGCCATGCGGGACGGCACCGACGCGGTCGCCGACTGGCCCATCCTGAACGCGCTGGTCAACTGCGCCGCCGGCGCCGACATCGTCAGCGTCCACGACGGCGGCGGCGTCGGCATCGGCAACTCCCTGCACACGAACAACCACGTCGTCCTCGACGGGACGGAGCGGGCCGAGGAGACCGCGCGCCGGGTGTTCACCACCGACCCCGGGATGGGCGTCGTCCGGCACGCCGACGCGGGCTACGAGGCGGCGCTCGAGGAGGCGCGGGAGTCGGGCGTCCACGTCCCGATGGACGAATGAGCCGGTTCGCGCCGTCCCGGCCCTGGGACTCGACGGCCAGCGACCCCAACGACGAGACGTTCGGCGACGTCGTCGAACGGGTCACCGTCCCGGACCTCGAGACGGGGGTCGATGCCGACGTCGTCGTCGTCGGCGAGCCGTTCGACGCGGCCGTCATCGGGCGCCACGGCGCCGCCAAGGGACCGGGCGGTATCCGGAACGCCCTCGCCGGGGTCAAGACGCACAGCTTCGACGCCGGCCCCGTCGTGGACGGCACGGTGCTCGGCGACCTCGGCAACGTCGACGTCTCCTCTATCGACACCGCCTCCATCCAGCGGCGGGTCCGGGCCGTCACGGCCGACGTCCACGCGGCCGACACCCTGCCGGTGTTCCTCGGCGGCGACAACTCGCTGACGGTCGCCAACGCCGGGCCGCTGCTGGACCGCGGCCGGGTCGGCGTCGTCAACTTCGACGCCCACCTCGACGTCCGCGAGGTCCGCGAGACGCCCACCAGCGGGACGCCGTACCGACAGCTGCTCGAGGAGGGTCTGGACGCCTACGTCTGCGTCGGCGTCCGCCACCACGAGACGTCGACGGTCTACGCCGACTACCTCGACGAGCAGGGCGGCGAGATAGTCACCGCCGAGACGGTCGGCCGCGACCTCGAGGGCGCCCTCGAGGACGCGACCGCGGCCGTCGCCGACGTCGAGCACCTCTACGTCAGCGTGGACTGCGACGTGCTGGACGCGACGGCGGCGCCGGGCGTGAGCGCGCCGACGCCGGGCGGGCTGACGACGCGGGAGCTGTTCGAGCTGGTCCGCCGGGTGGCGGCCGACGACCGCGTGGCCGGCTTCGAGGTGGTCGAGTGCGCCCCACCGCTGGACGACGACAACCGTACCTCGGCGGCGGCCGCACGGACCGTCGCACACTTCCTCGCGGGGTACGGCGGTGGTGCCGATGGCTGACGGAACGCTCGACGCCGTCGTCTACGGTGCAGGCGAACTCGTGGTCGGCCCGGCCGGCGACGGTCCGGCGCCGGCCACCGACGGCTCCCCGCCCGCTCCCGGCGAGGTGCTGGAGGTCCGCGAGGACGCCCGGCCGGGCCGTCGTCCCGGGGTTCGTCGACAGCCACACCCACGCCGTCTTCGCCGGCGACCGCTCCGACGAGTTCGCCGCGAAGCTGCGCGGCGCCACCTACCAGGAGATACTCGACGGCGGCGGCGGCATCCTCCGGACCGTCTGGGCGACGCGGGCAGCCGACGACGACGCACTGCTGGCCCGCCTGCTCGACCACCTCGACGCGATGCTCGCCGGCGGGACGACGACCGTCGAGGTGAAGTCGGGGTACGGCCTCGACGTCGCGACCGAGCTCCGGCTGCTCTCGGTCGTCGACCGCGCCGACGACGCACACCCGGTCGACGTCGTGCCGACCTTCATGGGCGCCCACGCGGTGCCCGAGGGCCGGTCGACGGCCGACTACGTCGACGAGGTGGTCGACGAACAGCTCCCTGCGGTCGCCGACCAGGGCGTCGCCGCCTTCTGCGACGTCTTCTGCGAGGAGGGCGTCTTCTCCGTCGAGGCGTCACGCCGCGTCCTCGAGGCCGGACGCGACCACGGCCTCGCGCCGAAGATTCACGCCGAGGAGTTCGTCCGCCTCGGCGGCGCGCGACTGGGTGCGGAGCTCGGGGCCGTCAGCGCCGACCACCTCCTGCACGCGGACGGCGACGACGTGGTCGCGCTCCGGGACGCGGGCGTCGTTCCGGTGATGCTGCCCGGGACCGCCTTCGGGCTCGGCAGCGACTACGCCGACGCCCGCGCGTTCCGCGACGCGGGCGCGCCGCTCGCGGTCGCGACCGACTTCAACCCGAACTGCTTCGCGCCGCGGATGGGCTTCGCCGCGACGCTGGCTTGCGTCGAGATGGGCCTGTCGCCGGCGGAGTCCGTCCGGGCCTGCACCCGCGGCGGCGCGCTCGCGCTCGGCGCCGGTCGTCCGTCGGCGTTCCCCGACGGCCCGCCGCTGGACCCCGAGAGCGGGACCCTCCGGGTCGGTGCCCCCGGCGACCTGCTCGTCCTCGACGCGCCGACCCACGTCCACATCCCGTACCGGTTCGGCGAGACCGTCGTCCGGACGGTGCTCAAGCGCGGTCGGCCGGTCGCCGGGCCGGCGGCCGACGACGCGGGGGTGGACGCGTGACCGTCACGCTCGACGGCAAGTCGCTGACCGTCGCGGAGACGGTCGCCGTCGCCCGCAGGGACGCGACCGTGACCGTGGCCGACGGGGCCCGCGAGCGGGTGCGGGCGGCCCGCGAGCGCGTCGAGGACGTGACTGCGGCCGGCGAGCCGGTCTACGGGCTCAACACGGGCTTCGGCGAGCTGGTGGACACGCGGATTCCGGCCGACCGCGTCCGAGACCTGCAGACGAACCTCCTGCGGAGCCACGCGGCGGGCGGCGGCGACGACCTCCCCCGCGAACTCGTCCGGGCGACGATGGTCACGCGGGTCAACGCGCTGGCGAAGGGGTACTCCGGCGTTCGGGAGGCCGTCGTCGACCACCTGGTCGCGCTGCTGAACGCTGGCGTCCACCCGGTCGTCCCGTCCCGCGGCAGCCTCGGCGCCAGCGGCGACCTCGCGCCGCTGGCGCACCTGGCGCTCGTGCTCGTCGGCGAGGGCGAGGCCGACCTGGAGCGCGACGACGGGGGCGTCGAGCGCCTCGACGGCGAGGCCGCGCTCGCC
>PXQM01000029.1 GCA_003021325.1 Halobacteriales archaeon QH_10_70_21 | reverse complement strand
GGCGAACTGCCGGACCGCGAGTACGAGTTCGCGAACGGCGCCTTCGAGTGGAACGGCTCGGTCCCCGACCGGGAGATGTGGAACGAAAGCGAGTTCGATGGCCACGGGACACCGACGTACACCGGGACGCCCTCGAAGGACGGGTAGGCGTCTTCCGGTCGGGTTACAGGGTGAACCGCTCGCCGTCGACGGCCATGTCGTCGTCGAAGGCCTCCCCGGCCGGGGTGTAGTGCGAGAGGTGGACCAGCCGGTACTCGGCGGGCGAGAGGTCGTCCGCGAGCGCGCGGGCGCCCTCGATTGTCATATGCTTGGTGCCGAACGTCCGGAAGGTGCCGTCGTCGGCCGGGTGGGCGCCGCCGAGCGGGTGGTACTCGCAGTACTTCGCGGGGACGATGCCGTCGACGAACAGCAGGTCCGCGTCCCGGAGGACCGCCCGCGAGCGGTCGGGGACCGCGTAGCTCGTGTCGCCGGACATCGCCAGGACGGCGCCCGTCTCCGGGTCCTCGACCCGCAGGCCGTAGCAGAGCAGCGGCGGGTGGTCGACCGGCACGAGCGTCACCTCGAGCCCGCAGGTCTCGAAGGGCTCGAACGGCGACACCGGCTCGACGGTCACGGCATCGAGGTAGTCGTACTTCCGGTCGACGGTTTCGGCGACGCTCTCGCCCGTCTTCGGGTCCGTCTCGTTCGGCGCGTACACCGGCATGTCGTCCAGCAAGCGGTAGGCGTTGCCCAGCCCGTCCAGGTGGTCGAAGTGGATGTGGGTGATGTAGATGGCGTCCGGCAGGTCGACGTCGTAGTCGAGGAACTGCTGGCGGAAGTCCGGGCTGGCGTCGACGAGCAGCGACTCGCCGGTCCGGTCGTTGTGGACGTGGACGGAGAACCGCGAGCGTTCGACCCCGCGTTCGCGGGCCGCCCGGCAGGTGTCACAGCCGCAGTTCGGCGTGGGCGTCCCCGTCGTGTCGCCGGTCCCCAGCAGGGTAACCTCCATCGGTTCCTCGAAGGGACGGCCGACGCCTAAAGCCCGCGATTGAGGATGGGGGTCGCGTGGTGGCGTGGTCGACCGCGCGCCCGGCGTTCTCAACGAAGGCGCCCTTCCCGCCGATGGTGTAGGTGCCGTCGTCGGTCTCCAGCACCAGCGAGTGTTCGACGGGAAAATCGTTGTTCGCAGGGACGACCAGCCCCTGGCGGACGTCGGTGACGCGGCCCTCCAGTTCGATGGGGTCGTCGTCGGTCGTCGACCGGCCCTCGACGCGGGCCCGGAAGTCCGACCCGTCCTGGATGCGCAGCGTCGCCTGGAAGACGGCGTGACGGAAGTCGGTGTAGGTGCCCGGAAGCGGGGCCGGTTCGGCGACGAAGAGCTCCTTTGCGACCGGCCAGTAGTTCCCGAGGAACGAGCCGGCGATGACCGTCCGGTCGAGCCGCTCGACGCCGCCCGAGCGGAGGGCCGGCCGGGCCGCGCGGCACCGCGACAGCGACCGGTGGTAGGCCGTGAGGGCGGCGTCGCCGTCGTGCCACGGCATCGGCCCCCGGTAGTCGGTCGCGCCGCGCTCCTGGCCGTAGCAGACCATCGGCGCACCGGGGAGGGTGAACGTCGCGGCCGCCGCCGCACGGAGGGCGCCCTCGCCGGACTCCTCGAGGTAGCGGTCCTCGTCGTGGTTCTCCACGTACCGGAGGTGGACCGACGACCCGGGGAAGCCGCGCCGGCGGACCGTCTCCAGGGTCTCGAGGACGGCGTCCGCCGGAGCCGTCCCGTCGCCGACCGACCTGAGGGTCCCGTACAGTTCCGTGTCGTAGTGAGCGCCGAACTCGCCCTCGGCGAAGGCGGGGTCGTGGGGAATCGTCTCGTCGAGCAGGAGGAACTCCGCGGGGACGCGGTCGGCGACCTCCTTCCAGAAGCCGTGGGGGACCCCCCAGGCGACGTCGGCCCGGAAGCCGTCGACGAGCGGCGCCCACTCGTCGACCACATCGAGCATCCACGACCGGACCGCGAGGGAGTCGTAGTTCAGGTTCGGGATGCGCTCCCAGTTGAGGTAGTACTCCGGGCCTCGCTGCCGGGGAGTTCCGCCCACTCGACGTCGGAGACATCGTACTCGGCGGACATCCGGCGGTAGTGGTCGGCGTAGTCGTCGACGCCTGCGACCGGCCGTCGGTGTACGCGGCCGGCACCCTCCTCATGGCTGCCGTCGGGGGAGTCCTCGGCATGGCCGGGAGAGGGCAAGCGTTCGGCGGACTCGTCTTCGCCACGACACTGTTTGCGGTCCAGGGGTTCCTCCGGTACGGCTGGCCGCGCGTCCGGCGGTTCCACGAGCGGCGCGAGTCCGACGAGTCGGACCCGACGAGCATGCGCTTCGAGGGGTTCTCCACCGACGTGCGGGTGTTCCTCACGCTCTTCGCCGCGGTCGCAGTGGCGATGTTCGGGCTGGTACTGCTGGAACTGTCCCTCGCCTGCGCCCCGCCGGCTCATACTGCCGGCTGTAACTACGTGAAGATTCGTTTCAGATGTTCGACGGTAGTGGGGCTGTGGACCCCGGATTCCAGCACCTCTGTTTCAGATAGTTACAGCCGGCAGTATCAGTCGTGGTCGTGTGAGTGGCCGCCGTCGGAGGCCGCCTCGTCGCCCGCCACCAGGGCGTCGGCGTCGCCCTCGATCATGTCCATGTTCTTGAGGTTGTCCCGCTCCTCGAAGTCCTCGATGGCGTCGACGAGGTCCGACTGGGTGAGCGTGGTCCGGTCCTCGGTCAGGGCGTCGAGGACGGCCTCCCGCAGCACGAGCCGGAGGTCGCTGCCGGTCAGCCCCTCGGTCGCCTCGGCCAGCTCCACGGGGTCGAAGCCCTCGACGTCCATCCGGCGGGTGACGATGCTGAGGATGTCGGCGCGCATCCCGAGGTCCGGCTTCGGGAAGTTGACGATTTCGTCGAACCGGCGCCAGGCGGCGGCGTCCAGCTGGTCGGGGTGGTTGGTCGCGCCGATGAGGAGGACGTCGTCCTGGATGAGCGATATCTCGTCGATGCTCTTCAACAGCGTGTTCACCGCCCGCTTGATGGCGGCGTGCTCGTCCGAGGAGCGCGTCTTGGCGACGAAGTCGAACTCGTCCATGAAGAGGATACACGGCGAGAGCCGCTTTGCGACCTGGAACGTCTTGTCGACGTTCTTGGCC
>PXQM01000028.1 GCA_003021325.1 Halobacteriales archaeon QH_10_70_21 | reverse complement strand
CGCTCGACGTCTGGGAGCACTCCTACTACTACGACTACGGTCCCGACCGCGGGAGCTTCATCGACAACTTCTTCGACGTCGTCGACTGGGACAACGTCGCAGCGCAGTACGAGAAGGCGACGAGCCAGTAGGCGGACCGGAGTCACAGCCTCGTTTTTTCGACGGCCGACCGGCCAGCGGCGAGCCCGTCCCGTCAACGCCTAAACCCCGGGCGTCGTACCCGCGTGCATGCCACGACCGCGCGAGGAGTTCGAGGACCTGCGCTCCTTCGAGTTCCGCGACCCCGAGGAGGTGCTCGACCGCGAGCAGCTCTACACCGTCTACGAGATCGCACGGCTGCTCCAGGGCGTCGACCCGGACCGCGAGATGGACGCCGAGACCGAGGCCATCCTGCTGGACTGGGCCATCCCCTGGATGCTGGACAACAGCGAGGCGTTCGTCTTCGCCGAGCCGGAGGCCGACGACGAGCCCGGCTACTACGGCCTGGCATGAAGCTGCTCGTCGCGGGAAGCAGCGAGGTCGACGCCGGCAAGACCACCTTCACAGCGGGGCTCGTCGAACGGACCGGCGTCAGGGCGTTCAAGCCCCGCGCCGGCAACGGCTACTGGTACGACCACGACGACTACCGCCGGGCCGTCGAGACGGGCCGGCTCTACGGAAAGGACGCAAAGCGGCTGGCGGCCGCCTCGCCCGGCGACGTCCGCCCGGAGGCTATCAACCCTGTCCACCGCCTGTGGCTGCCCACCCCCGGCGCGGGCAAGGGCCTCCTCGGCCGCGAGGGGCGGGCCTTCCTCCTCGACCGCGTCACCGCACCCGGCGGCGAGGACCGGTACGTCGTCAACGGGACGGTGGACGTCCCGGCCGACGCCGACGGCGGACTCCCGCTGGCGTCGGCGACGGCCGTCGAGTCGCTCCCCGAACTGAACGAGCTGATGTCGCGGCACCACGCCCCCGCGCTGGCGGCGCTCGGCGAGCGAGTCGAGGACCGCGAGGCCGCCATCGTGGAGTCGTACGCCGACATCGCCCGACCGCTGTCGGCGTTCGTCCCCGACGCCGTCGCGGTCGTGGAGCCGCGGCGCTGCCGGGTCTACGACGGCGAGCGGTACGCGAGAGCCTGCGACGTCGCCAGCGGCAGCGCCCACGAGGGGCGCCTCGAGGAGCGTGTCGCCGACGTCACCGACCTGCTCGACCCGGCGGCGTCGGTGACGTTGCCGGCGCTCGCGAGCGACGAGCGGTCGGACCGCGCGGCGGTCGCGGCCGCCTACGACGACGCCTACCGGGCGCTGCTGGGTGCGGTCTGATGCGGGCCGACGTGAGCGTTCGGCGGTGCCGTTCCCCGAGGCCGAGGTGACGGCGCCGCACAGACGCGCGGTTCGCTCGCTCGCAGCGGCGGGTCGTCGGGGTGCCCTTGAGAGCGCGAGGCGGCGACGGCCGGGCCGTCGGCGGACCCCCTGACCGGGGCCGCGGTCCCGCCTCGCTTCGAGGTCGCGGTGAACGCCTCCGAAGCGCGCCTGTATCCCGATTGTCGCCGCCCCGCCGTATAGTCGTTCGCCCGATTCTCACCCCATTCGGGCCGCCTGCGCCGCGAGCTCGATGTGGTACTGCGGGTTCGCCTCGACGGCCGGCCCGTGGCCGACGTACATCGCCGACAGCGACCCGTCGACCGTCTCCAGCAGGTATTCGATGCTGTCGACCAGCGTCGCACGGTCGCCCTCGGGCAGGTCCGTCCGCCCGAAGCCGCCGTTGGCGAACACGAGGTCGCCGGCAAAGAGGACGCCGCCGCCCCGCGAGTAGAAACAGAGGTGGTCGTCCTTGTGGCCCGGCGTGTGCAGCGCCTCGAAGGCGTCATCGCCCATCCGGACGGTCTCGCCGTCGGCGATTGCGTGGTCGACCAGCGCGTGGTCGGACGACGGCGTCGATGTCGCCGGTCGCCGCCTCGATGTGGTCGACGGCGTCGAAGCCGTCGCCGGCGTCCACGAGGACGGGCCGGTCGCCGTCCACGAGGAAGGCGTTGCTCGTCATCGACCGGACGCCGGCCGCGATGTTCCGAACGGTGGTCATCGGTCGAACTATTCGGCGCGGCAGTTTGTGCCTTTCCACTCGAAGCGGGTCGGAGACTCCGAAACGGTCGAACCCGAACCCCGGCCAACCTACGGGTATTCGATGACCCTCACCAAAGGCATCATAGCTTGTACGCGATACTTACGATGTCGGCCTCAACACCGGGAAGTGGGTATGGTGTCAGACGACCCGTGAAATCAGTACCGAAACGAACTGGACCGGCTGGAACGGGCCGCGAACGACGGCGACATATCGACCGACGACGTCGACGCCGTCCGTGAGTTTCTGAAGGCGAAAGACCCGGACGACGTGACCGTCACCGGGCTGGATAACGATGCGATCAAGCACCTCATCGGACACGCCGCTGGCAGCAACATCATGGAAACGAGCTACGCGCACCTGAATGACGATGACTACATAAGAAGGCAGAGGTGGGTGCCGGTCTGCGTGACCCAGAGGATGCGACGACGCTGACGCCGAACATCTGCCCCACCTGTGACACGCAACTGGACCCGTCAGCGAAAGCCTGCCCCGGTTGTGGGGTGGTGTTCGCCCCGGACGCGAAATCGGTCGAAGACCAGATACAGGACGACATCAAGCGGTCATACGCGGAGACGGATCCCGATGACGCCGGAGCACAGGGTGACATCGCAGACCCTGACGACGCGACGGACGACCCCGACCTGAAGCAGAAGATTCATCAGAAAATCGACCAGATGGACGACGACAAACCGGTGCAACTGCGTCAGGAACAGCGGCCGTCGCAGGGTACTGGTCTTCCAGGTCGGGGAGAAACGAACTACCCGGCCCTGTTGAAACCCTGTTCTTCAGACACAGTATCGCATGAAACAGCCGTTATATAGACGTGCAAACTGAACGGGGCAACATCAGTAGTCGTGTCAACGCATCATCTCCGATTTCGTAGCTGTACGATAGTCACTGAAGCAATTCCCCTCCCGTTGGAGTTGGAGGCGCGCAACGTCAAAGTGCCTACGAACCGTCAATCCAGACAACGATGCACGTCAGTAGGTGTGCCTATCCATCGCCACTGGAGAGGACTGTGTCCGTCAACAGTACAACCGGAGAGCGTTCGTCTCGCCTCGGCGTTACCGGCGAGTGGTTCTCTCCAGCGGACACTCACCCAGAACGGTGACCACTGAAAATCTCTTCTTTCTCGCTTTTGGGAGTCTCCTGTTGAGCTCGGCAATTATCGACCTCCTCTGGACGACGCTCTGGGCAAACGGTGGTGCAGGCCCTCTTTCCACCCGGTTGACAACAGCACTCTGGCGTGGACTCCGGACGCTCGGTGGCGGCCAGTCACGACTTCTCAATCTCGCCGGCCCGATCATTCTCACGTTGATGCTCACGATGTGGGTCGCGCTTATCTGGGGCGGGTGGACGTTCGTCTTCGCTGGCGGTGAAAACGCACTCACGGACACACGCGACACCGGCCCCATTAGCTGGGCAGAGCGGACGTACTTCGTCGCGTACTCGCTGTTCACGATGGGGAACGGCGATTTCACGCCAACAGACGGCATCTGGCAGATCGTAACGTCGCTCACCAGGGCCAGTGGGATGCTATTCGTGACGATGGGCGTCTCATAC
>PXQM01000027.1:4537-5102 GCA_003021325.1 Halobacteriales archaeon QH_10_70_21 | reverse complement strand
ACGCGCAGGAGGGCTTCAAGTCGTTCCTGGAGACCGAGAAGCGACACTTCCTCGCGGTCGAAAACGGAGCGTGGCGGTTCGTCCTGTAGAGCACGTTACCTGTCGGAGACGTACCTGGGTCAGGAGCCGGGATGTGCGGGAGCGGATGACACACTGATGAATGATGTATCTCCGGCGACCCAGACCGGCCAGGATATGGAGGAGGTTTTCTCGAGGGAACGGTTCAGGGTTCCTGACGACACCTGCTGACGCTCGCACGAAGCGGCGAGGAACCCGACGACCTCGACACGGTCGAGCTCGCGTGCGTCGCCGAGAGCTGCTCTCGCAACGTCGAGACCGCCGGCGCCGAGTTCGTGGTCGACACCACCGCGACGATACTGGCGGAGGAGACGCGCCTCCAGCAGTTACTCGAAAACCTCTTCAGGAACGCCGTGAAGCACGGCGCCACGAGCCGTCGGTCGCTGACGCTCCCAACGACGCCGTCGAACACGGCTCGACGAGCCCTTCCTCGAACGACCCGACGGACGGCGAGACCGGCGTGACGGTCACCGTCGGCGACCTGGAG
>PXQM01000027.1:0-4461 GCA_003021325.1 Halobacteriales archaeon QH_10_70_21 | reverse complement strand
TCCTCTCACACCAGCGACCCGCCGAGAACGATGACCGAGAGGTTGTTCGCGAAGACGAACAGCCCAACCGCGATGAGTCCGCCGGCCCACAGCTCGAAGCTCCGGGCCATGACCCACGCCTCGACACCCCTGGTCCGGCTGAGGACGCGCATGTACGCGGCCACGAGCGCGACGGCGACGGCGAGGACGGCCAGGTTCATCGCGACGAGCCGGGGGACGCCGTGGTCCAGCGCGTGCCGCACGTAGGGGTTGGCCTCGGCAGCGGGTCCGTACAGCGCCGCCGCGTACAGCGTGGTCAACAGGTCCACCGAGAGCGAAGCCGGCGGGGCGCGGTTCGAGATCGAGGGGGTCGACACGCGGTCGTGAGCGGCCCGCCAGTCGCCTTCGACCTCCCGGGGCATACGTTCGCGTATGACTCGAGTACCGTAACCGTGCTGCCGGGTCTGTCTGGCTCTTGAAGTACGGGACCGCAGCCCGGCCGACTCGCGCGGGCCGGAATGCCCGGGGGCGGCGCGGCCGGGGTGTGTCGAGAGTACGTCGGCGAGTGCCCTGTGTCCGGTCGACGCCGCCCCCGCTCGTGACCGACTGGCCCGCGGCACCCAGGGTTTTGACCAGTCGAAAATAAAAGTTGTGCGTCGGCTGGCGGCCCACCCGACGGCCCGCTCCCGACCCCTCGCCGCGGAACGGTAGGGTTTTTGCCGTGCGCTCGGTACGTTCGCTGAATGATAGAACGGCTGGCGAGACAGATGCGGAAGGAGGAACGCGACCTCCTGGTGCTGGAGACGGTTCTGGAGCACCATCCCGTCGGAATCAACCGCATCGCCAGCGAGACCGGGGTCGACGAACACAAGGCCCGTTACTCGTTACGGATGCTGGAGAACGACGGTCTCGTGGAGGCGGGCTCGACCGCCTCATCGAGCGGGTCGGCTCCCTCAAGCACCGCGGGGACTGACGCGGACCCCCCCCCCGGAACTCCTCGGACCGCGATGGGGGGCTCCCGGCGTGCCGAAGACGGTGGCTACGTGCCGTAGCGGCGACGTCGCCACGCGGGTCCCGCAGCGAGCGGAGCGAACGAGGAACCCGGACGGAGAGAACGGCCGGCCTACTCCGACCGCTTCGAGCCTGCGGCGCCGGGTGTCCCGTGAAGCCGGGGCTGCCGGAGGCCGGACCGTTCCCGAAAACGGGTTCAGAGCGCCCAGGTACGGAACAGCGGGGAGAAGCCCCCGTCCTCCGGGGCGGCTGTCAATCGAGCCGTACCGTCGTCACGTCCGCCGGCTGCGGCCCGTCGACGGCGAGGAACGCGCGGATGTCGACCTCGCCGGTCACCCGCTCCCACCGGGTGGGCTCGCCGACGCGCTTGATCCGGCCGTCCCAGTGGCGGACGATTCGCTTTCGCTCCCGCGACCGGAACGAGAGCTGGCTGCCGTCGCCGCCGCTCAGGCGGCGGCGTGGCTCGTCGCTGGCCTCGAGGTGTCCGTTCACCGACCAGCCCCAGAGCCGCGGCGTCGGGGTCCGGACGGTGACCGGGACCGGGAGCCGGTTCCGGAACTCGATGCGGACCGTGACGTCCTCGCCGGCGGCGTACCGGTCCCGGCCGGTCTCGACCGTCACCTCGATGCCGCGGCGGGCCAGCCGCTGGGGGACGAAGAAGCCGAGGAGCCTGCCGAGGTGGTTCGGGTTCGAGTCCTCGGCGTCGGGGTCCGGACGGTGACCGGGACCGGGAGCCGGTTCCGGAACTCGATGCGGACCGTGACGTCCTCGCCGGCGTGGTAGTCCTCGACGGCACCGGGGTTGTCGTCGATGGCCGCCTCGACGGCGGCGGCCACCTCGTCCTCGTCGGTCACGCCCAGTCCCTCGGCCTCGACGATGTCGTCCGGCGGGAGGCCGTCGTCGAGCATTCGACGCAGCACCGTCTCCTCGGCGTTCTTGGCCGTGATTTCCTCCTCGTCGACCAGCTCGACGAGCCGGGCGAACTCGTCGAGCCGGTCGTCGACGTCCGTGATGGTCATGCCGCGGTAGTTGAGCTCGCCGAGGAGGTTGTCGGCGACCCAGGTCGCCGCGAGGTCGGGGTCGAACGCCTCCGCGACCCGTTCGTAGAAGTCCGCGACCCGCTTCGTGGAGGTGAGCTTCGAGGCGGTCTCGGCGTCGAGGCCGTACTGCTGGCGGAACCGCTCGCGGCGGGCGTCCGGCAGCTCCGGAATCGAGATGCGGTCCGTCCAGTCCGAGACGCGGAGCGGCGGCAGGTCCGCCTCCCGGAAGTAGCGGTAGTCCTTCTCCTCCTCCTTCGAGCGCATCGAGACGGTGATGCCGCGGGACTCGTCCCAGTGGCGGGTCTCCTGTTCGACCTCGCGGCCGCGCTCGATGGCGTTCTTCTGGCGGGTCTCCTCGTAGGCCAGCGCCTTCTCGGCCGCCTTGTGGCTGGAGATGTTCTTCACCTCCGTGCGGTTCGCGGCCTCCAGCACCGCCTCGTCGACGGTGCCGTCGGCGTCGCGTTCGTCGCCGTCGACGATGGAGAGGTTGGCGTCGACCCGGAGCGAGCCGTCGCGCTGGGTGTCGAAGACGCCGAGATACTCCAGCACCTCGGTGAGCTTCGCGAGGAAGGCGCGGGCCTCCGCGGCGCTCCGGAAGTCCGGCGCGGTCACGATCTCCATCAGCGGCGTGCCGGCGCGGTTGTAGTCGACGAGCGTGTGGTCGGCGGTGTCGATGGAGCCGCCGGCGTGGGTGAGGCTCCCGGGGTCCTCCTCGAGGTGGGCCCGCTCGATGCGGACGGTCTTCCGGTCGCCGCCGACGCTGAACTCCAGCTCGCCGCCGTCGCAGATGGGGGCGTCGTACTGGGTTATCTGGAAGTTCTTCGGCAGGTCGGGGTAGTAGTAGTTCTTCCGGTGGAAGCGGGTCTCCTCGGGAATCTCCGAGCCGAGCGCCTTGCCGACCTTGACGGCCGCCTCGACGGCGCCCTCGTTGAGCACCGGCAGCGCGCCCGGCAGGCCGAGACAGACCGGACAGGTCCGCGTGTTCGGCGCCTCGTCGTCGCCCGGCTCGGTCGAACAGCCACAGAAAACCTTCGTGTCCGTCTCGAGCTGGACGTGGACCTCCAGCCCGATGACGGCCGCGAGTTCGCGCGTCTCGGCGGTCCGTGCAGTCATTGCCGGACAGTTGACGCGGGAACGCTTTAGCCTAACGAACACACGGCTCGGACAACGGTCGGTGGGCGCCGACGCCCGGTACAGGTCCGGGCAACGGCCGGTCAGCTCCGAAGCCCGGCGACGGCTACCCCCGGCCGGTATGACAGCCGACGGAAATCGGCGGTCGAATCCTCGAGGCGAACCGACGGACGACGCGTGCGAACGGTGGGGGCCGCGACGTATCAGAAGTATTGTCAATGTCTGACGCAGATTTATACGTGCGGGGGCGCCAATCGAAGGTATGGCTGGGAACCGAGTGGACGAACTCGAGGCCAAAGTGCGGGAACTCGAAGCGACCATCGACGGGCTGACCGACGAACTGGTCGAGACCAAGGAGCGCCTGCAGGCGCTGGAGTCCGACGCCGACGAGAGCTACGACGTGCTCGACGGCGGCTCCGACCCCACAGCGGAGGAGCCGGAGCGGCGACGACATCATCGTCGCCTGACCGGGTCCCACGAGCGCCCCAATGCACATCAAAGAGCTCGTACTGGACGACTTCAAGAGCTTCGGCCGCAAGACGCGAATCCCCTTCTACGAGGACTTCACGACCATCAGCGGCCCGAACGGCTCCGGGAAGTCGAACATCATCGACGCCGTTCTCTTCGCGCTGGGCCTGGCCCGCACCTCGGGCATCCGGGCCGAGAAGCTGACCGACCTCATCTACAATCCGGGCCACGAGGACGACGAGAGCTTCGACGGCGAGCGCGAGGCCAGCGTCGAGGTCATCCTCGACAACGGCGACGGGGCGCTCTCCCGAGAGCAGGTGGTCTCGGCGGCCGGCTCCGAGAAGATCGGCGACGTCGACGAGATCTCCATCCGGCGGCGCGTCAAGCAGACCGACGCCGACACCTACTACTCCTACTACTACCTCAACGGCCGCTCGGTGAACCTCTCGGACATCCAGGACCTGCTCGCGCAGGCCGGCGTGACGCCCGAGGGGTACAACGTCGTGATGCAGGGCGACGTGACCGAGATAATCACGATGACCGCCGGCTCGCGCCGCGAGATAATCGACGAGATCGCCGGCGTCGCGGAGTTCGACAAGAAGAAGGCCGACGCCTTCGACGAACTGGAGACCGTCCAAGAGCGGGTCGACGAGGCCGAACTCCGCATCGAGGAGAAGGAGCAGCGGCTCGACCAGCTCTCGGCCGAGCGGGAGACGGCCCTCGAGTACCAGGAGCTCCGCGAGGAGAAGTCGGAGTACGAGGGCTACCTGAAGGCCGCAGAACTCGAGGACAAACGCGAGGAGCTCGCGGCCAAACGCGAGGAGCTCGAGGA
>PXQM01000026.1 GCA_003021325.1 Halobacteriales archaeon QH_10_70_21 | reverse complement strand
GTACTCCTCGCAGAAGGCCTCCTTGTCGTCCTCGCCGACGACGTCGCCCCGCGAGAGGTTCAGCAGCTCGTAGGCCTTCGCGTGCATCGTACAGACGTTCCCGCGCAGTGACTTCGGGCTCCGGTCGAGCCGCTCGGAGAGCCGCTCGCGGACCTCGGTCGCGGCCGCCCGGGTGTATGAGACGACGAGGATGTCGTCGACGTCGACCCCCTCGTCGAGCATCTCGTCGACCCGGTTCAGAAGCGCCGTCGTCTTCCCGCTACCGGGGCCGCCGAACAGTCGTGTCACGTGGGTGGAATCAGTCATTACTCGCGTAACGCCACGTAGCCGTATAAATCGAGTGTTTGCGGCCGCCGCCCCGGACGGCGCGCGGCGCAGCGGCTCGTCGCGCCCGCAGACCGCCGAAAACCGTGGGTCGACTCAGGTGGGGTGCCAGCCACAGACCGTACACGACGACGCATCGAGCCCGTGGAGCCCCCCGCAGTCGGGACACCGTTTCTTGTTGTAGTCGCGCTCCCAGGAGGGGGTCTCGGTTTCGTGCCCTCGCTCGTCGAGGAACTCGTCGAAGATGTCGTCGTTTGCGGTCGCCATACAGACGCCCGTTGGCGAACCAGGGGTATAAATTCTGTGGTAGTTCTTGACACGGGTGACGGTGGCGTCGAACGCGCCGGCCCAACGGTTCTTGATCGCCGCCGGCGTAGACGTCGTATGTCCACACCGGAGGACCTGCCGCTCGTCCACGAGAGCCGCCCCGGGACCGTCGCGTCCGAGCCCCCGCGGTCGTCCTCGTCCACGGCCGCGGCACCAACGAGCGGGACCTGCTCCCGCTCGGCGCCCAGCTCCCCGAGGAACTGCACGTCCGCAGCGTCCGCGCGCCCACGACGATGGACGGTCCGAACAGCTACACCTGGTACGACCTGGACCTCTCGGCCGGCGGCCTCCACGAGAGCCAGCCCGACCCCCAGGGCTTCCGCCGGAGTCTCGACCTGCTCCACGAGTTCGTCGACGGCGCCGTCGACGCCTACGACCTCGACCCCGACCGTGTCGGCCTGCTCGGCTTCAGCCAGGGCGCCATCACGAGCCTCTCGGCGCTCCTCGAGCGACCCGACGCCTACCGCTGGGTGGTCGCGCTCAACGGCTACCTCGCCGCCGAACACGACGACGACGCCGACGCCGCAGCCGGCAAACCCGTCTTCGTCGGCTGTGGCGCGATGGACCGGATAATCCCGCCGGAGCGGGCCGAACGGGCGGCCGACCGGCTCGTTGACGCCGGCGCCGAGTCGTCGCGTGGGTCGACGAGCGGTTCTGACCGCCGCCGTTCGGCCCCCCTCACCGGTCGTCGCCGACCCACGCTGGCGACGACCGGCGAACCGTTGCGGCGACCCGTATCAGCCGTCCTCCATCACGCCGACTGAGACGCCGTGGTCGGTCTCGTCGCCGTGGCGTTCGGCCCGCGACTTCGCCGCCACGCGCGACGGATGGAAGCCGATTCGTCCGCACTCCTCGCACTCTATCTCGTACATGCGAGTGAGAAGCAGGAATCTTAATTATTGATTATATTGTTTGTAACGCTCCCGTCACTCCCTCGTCCACTGCCCGTGGGTAGGCGTCGCTTACCTAGTCGAACGGTCGACGGCCGACGCCGATTCACAACCCATTTGTTTAGGCTCACCTAGACCGCCTCCATGGAGCTGTCCCGCCGGGACGCCATCGGCGCGCTCGCGGCCATCGGCGCGGGGGCGGGCGCGGCCGCCTACGCGACCGACCGGTCGGCGGAGTCCGGCGACGATTCCGAGGCGCCGGCGGCGCCGGACGTCGAGACGCTGATCGCGGCCGCCGAGGTGCTCTACCCGGACGAGGTGACGGGCATCGAGGCGTTCGTCGAAGCCTACGCCGAGCGGCGGGCGGCGGGCGACGACGACCACGCCCGGGGGGTCCGCGCCGCAACCGCCGAGGTCGACGACCACGCCAGGGCGTGGTACGACGCGCCGTTCGCGGAGCTTCCGGCGGCCGACCGCGCCTCGCTGCTGCGGGAACTCGGCGCCGACACCGCCGAGGAGGACCCCGACGGGACGACCGCCGGGCGGGTGCGGTACTTCGTGGTCAACGACCTGCTGCTCGCGCTGTACGCCTCCCCGACGGGGGGCGAACTGGTCGGCATCGAGAACCCGCAGGGCCACCCCGGCGGGCTCGAGAGCTACCGGAGGGGCCCGTGAGCGCGGACGTCTGCGTAATCGGCGCCGGACCGGCCGGCGGCCTCGTCGCCGCCGAACTCGCCCCCGACCACGACGTCGGCCGCCACTACCCGCTGAACGCCGCCCGCGTGAAAGGCGTCGGCGGATCGACGCTGCACTGGCAGGGGATGGTGATGCGGCTCCACGAGGACGACTTCGACACCCGGTCCCAGCACGGCGTCGGCGCGGACTGGCCCATCGACTACGCGGACCTGCGGCCCTACTACGCCCGGGCGGAGTCCGAACTCGGGGTGGCCGGCGCCTCGGACAACCCCTTCGCGCCGCCCCGCGAGGAGCCGCACCCGATGCCGGCGTTCCCGCCCTCGCACAGCGACTCGCTGTTCGCCGAGGCCTGCGAGGCGCTCGAGATCACGACCCACTCGGTGCCGAACGCGCGCAACTCGGAACCGTACGACGGCGACGGCGCCTGCGTCGGCTACGGTACCTGCCAGCCGGTCTGCCCCTCCGGCGCGAAGTACACCGCCGAGCGGCACGTCGACCGTGGGACGGCCGCCGGGGCGACGGTCGTCCCGGAGGCCCCCGTCCAGCGGCTCGAGCACGACGACGCCGGCGAGCGCGTGACCGCCGCCGTCTACCGCAAGGACGGCGAACGACGCCGCCAGGAGGCGACCGCGTTCGTCGTCGCCTGCGGCGGCGTCGAGACGCCCCGGCTGCTGCTGTGCTCGCGCTCGGAGCAGCACCCGGACGGCCTCGCCAACGGCAGCGGCGCCGTCGGCCGCTACTTCATGGAGCACCTCTTCGCGGGGATGGGCGGCCGCCTCGACGAGCCGACCCGGCAGAACCACGTCGGTTTCAACACCACCGAGTCCCACCAGTTCTACGACGTCGACGAGGCCGGCCGGTTCAAGCTCGAGTTCCTCAACTACGCCGGCCCCTCGCCGGTCGAGCGGGCGCTGTCGGCCGACGAGTGGGGCGACGCCCTGCTGGAACGGCTGCGGGCCGACTACGGGACTCACCTCGCGCTCGGCGCCCTGGCCGAACAGCTCCCGCAGCCGGAGAACCGCGTCACGCTCGATCCCGAGCGGACCGACGACCACGGCCGGCCCGTCCCCCGCATCGAGTGGCGCCTCGGCGACCACGTCCGGCGGACGCTCGCCCGCGCCAACGAGGTCCAGCGCTCGATACTCGCGGAGCTGGGCGTCGACCCCGAGTGGACGGTCGGCCCCGGGAACACCGGTCCGGCGTACCACCACATGGGGACGACCCGGATGGGGACGGACCCGACCGAGAGCGTCGTCACGCCGCGGCTCCGCACCCACGAACTCGAGAACTGCTGGATCGCCTCCTCCAGCGTCTTCGTCACCGGCGGCGCAATGAACCCGACGCTGACCATCGCCGCGCTCGCGCTGAAGGCCGCCGACCACCTCGACGAGGCGCTCTCGCAGTCTCTTTAGGTAAACCTAAAAACCCAAGTGTCGCCGCCGGAAACGGGACGGTAATGAGCACGCTCGAGACGGACGCCGACGGCGCCGGCGACGACGCCGGCGCGGCCACCGGCGAGGACGAATACACCTTCGACGACCTCAGCGTCGTGATGGGCACGTATAACGAGGAGGCGGCCATCGCGACGGTGTTGTCGGACGTCGAGGCGGTGACGGACGGCCGCGCGGAGGTCGTCTGCGTCGACGGTTCCGACGACCGCACGCCGGAGATAGCCGAGGAGCACGGCGCCCGCGTCATCCGCCAGGAGCCGCAGGGGTACGGCGTCGCCGTCCACGCCGCACTGGAGGCCGCCACCCGCGACGTCGTCGTCACGACCGACTGCGACGACACCTACCCGATGGCGGCACTGCCGGAGTTCCTCGCGGCCATCAACGACGGCTACGACGTCGTCAGCGGCGACCGCCTCTACCACGGCGCCGAGGCGATGCCGGCGTTCAACCGGTTCGGCAACCACGCCTTCGCCGTCGTCGCGAGCGTGCTCCTCGGCGAGCGCGTCCACGACACGACGACCGGTATGCGCGCCTACCGCCGGGAGGTCATCGAGGACATCGAGTGGACCGAGAACACCGGCCTGTCGGCGGAACTGCTGATGCGGCCGCTGGCCCGCGGCTACGACGTCCGCGAGCGGCCCATCACCTACGGCGAGCGCGCCGGCGAGACGAAACTCGACCCGCTCACCGGCGGCGCCGATATCGCCACGTCCATCCTGAAG
>PXQM01000025.1:8300-14107 GCA_003021325.1 Halobacteriales archaeon QH_10_70_21 | reverse complement strand
AGATAGTCGCTTCGGTCGCCGCGGCGGTCCGGGGCTGGAAGTCCGACGAGGGGGTGCCGCTGAACGCCGACCTCGACCGCATCGAGGTCTACCTCGACGAGCAGCGGCCGCTGGACACCTACGACCTCGCGGAGGCCGTCAACGGCCCCGTCTACGTCGAGGAGGGTGACCCCAGCGTCGCGATGGTGCCCGTCGGCGTCGACATCGAGCACAGCGAGCTGGGACCCGCCTTCCGCGACAGGGCCGGCGACGTGGTGGGCGAACTCGAGGCCGCCGACCCCGCCGAACTCCAGGCCGAACTGGAGACGATGGGCCACGTCGAGGTCGACCTCGGCGAGGAGACGGTCACCGTCGACCCCGGGATGTTCGAGGTCGTCGAGGAGCAGCAGGCCGAGAGCGGCGAGGAGGTCGTCGTCCTCGAGGCCGACGGGACCGACGTGCTCGTGTTCGAGTAGGGCGGTCGACAGCGGCGACCGCCGGACGACGAGCGGGGAGCGAAGCGACGCGCGAGTAGCGTCGTCGAGCAAGGGGAGCGACCGTCCCGGTCGCGTCGGGCGTCACGCTTACGCCCGGCCCTCCCGTCCGGTGGAACATGGCCGACCGAATCATGAAGGTCAACGCGTATACGACGCTGGACCTTCTCGACGGGGAGGCGGAGGGCCACGACTTCACCGAGGAGGCTTTCGCCGTCGTGAACGCGACCAGCGCGCGCCGGAACCCCGACCACGTCTCGCTGCAGGTCGAGCTCGACAACACCCAGCTGGAGCACCTGCCGGCGCACGCCGAGCGGATACGGCTCTCCCCCGAGGAGGCCCGGGAGCTCGCGGCGGACCTCGAGAAGCACGCCGACAAGGTCGAGGCGGCGGACGAGGACTGATAGGCCACGCGTGCCTACGGGGGGTATGGCCGAGGGCGGCCCCCGGCGGAACGACCGTGCCGGCAACCCCGTCTCCAGGGAGCTCGGGTTCTGTCCCTGCTGTGGCTACCGGACGCTGTCGCAGAGCGGGCCCGGCTCCTACGAGGTCTGTGAGATCTGCGGCTGGCTCGACGACCTGGTCGGGTTCTACCACCCGGAGGTCCAGAGCGACTACAACCACGTCTCGCTGTCGGCGGGCCGCGAGAACGTCGCCGAGTACGGCGCCTGCCTGCCGGGCGTCGTCGGGGAGACCCGCGAGCCCACCGACGGGGACGAGCGAGACCCGAACTACCCCTACGAGTGACCGTCGACGTACCGTCGGCCGCTACGACAGCTTCTCGAACTCCTCGGGCGTCAGCTCGAGGTCGGCGGCGGCGACGTTCTCCTCGAGGTGGGCGACGCTGCCGGTGCCGGGGATGGGGAGGGTAACGTCGGAGCGCTCCAGCAGCCACGCCAGCGCGACCTGCTCGGGGGTCGCATCGTGGGCGTCGGCTATCTCCTCGATGCCGTCGACCCCGGAGGCGTCCCCCGCCACCAGCGGGAAGTAGGGGATAAAGCCGATGTCGTGGGTCTCGCAGGCCTCGAGCACCCGGCGGCCGTCGCCGTCGACGCGGTCGGTGTCCCGCGTGGCGACGTTGAACTGGTTCTGGACGGTCGCGACCTCGACGTGGTCGCGGGCGGTCTCGAGCTGCTCGAGGCTGACGTTCGAGAGCCCGACGTGCTCGACGAGGCCGTCGTCCTTCAGCGCCGCCAGCGTCGTGACGCTGTCCTCGAAGTCGACGTCGGGGTCGGGCGTGTGGAGCTGGTAGAGGTCGATGGTGTCGGTCCTGAGCCGGTCGAGGCTGCAGAGGACCGCGTTCCGGAGGTAGTCGGGGTCGCCGTACGGCAGCCAGTCGCCGTCGTGGTTCCGGAGCAGGCCGCCCTTGGTGGCGACGACGCACTCCTCGTAGGGCGCGAGCGTCTCGCCGAGGAGCCGCTCGGAGACGCCGGGGCCGTACGAGTCCGCGGTGTCGATGAGGTCGACGTGCTCGGCGGCGCGGCGGAGCACCTCGCGCGCGGTCTCGGGGTCGTCCGGCTCGCCGATGATGCCGTCGCCGGTGATGCGCATCGCGCCGAAGCCGAGCCGCCGGACGGTGAGGTCGCCGCCGATGTCGAACGTGTCCATGTGTCGGGCTTCTGGCGCGGCGTGAAAAAGAGTGGAGGTCACGGGGCCGATACGGAACGCGGAGTCCTGCGGTCGGCCGCGAACACGGCGATGCGGACGACTGCCCGGTCGAGGGGACTCGTGAACCGGCCGCGGCGGAACCGGCCGCTCAGACCGACTGCCGTTCCGCCTCGGTGTGGTTGACGTAAGCGTCGACGACCCGGCGGGTGGTGGTCTCGCCGGCCCCGGGGTCGCCCCGGTCGGGTCGCCGAGGACGCCGTTCTCGGGTACCGTCTCGAGCCCCTCGCTCAGCAGGCGGTCGGTCGGGACCGGCCGCTCGTGGCCCCGCTCGATGGCCGCCGTCCGCACGAGGTCCTCGTCGATGGCCATCACGACCGCCATCTCGGCGGCGCCGGCGTGGATGACCGCCTGGTCGCACTCGGTGCCCGCCTCGTCGAGTCCCTCGGTCAGCAGCCGCGCGTCCGTCGCGGTCCGCCAGCGGTATCACAGCGGCGTCGAGTTCGCGGGCGACGTCGGGCGCGACGGTCCTGACGGGGCCGAAGTTGCCCCCGCGGGTCGGCACGAGGACGACGGGTCGAAAGCCGTGCTCGTCCAGCGACCGGCAGTACGACCGGACGACCTCCATCAGCGTCTCCGGCGGGACGGTGACGGTACCGGGGAACGCCATGTGGTGTCCGGAGCAGCCCGGCCGGGCGGTCGGGGCGGCGAGGGCGTCGCCGAGCTCCTCGGCGATGCGCCGGGCGAGTTCGTCGCCGTCGCGGGTGTCCATCACAGCGGCAGGTGTGGCCCGTGCTGTTCGATCGAACCGACCGCGACGACCGCCGTCCGCGTCCCGTTCTCGAGCGCCGATTCGACTGCTGGCCATACCGTCTCCTCGAGACGTACTGACCTGCGAGAGGGCATACAGTCGCACGAACTGCGGGAGCGGTGAGCATCTTCCGGTGTCACGCGGGCTCGAACCCGGTCAGGACCGGCCGCCGCCGACCGGCCGGCACGCGGTGGGTAGCGGTAGCGGACCCGACCGCCCCCAGCCGGGCGCAGGTCCCGGTTCGGCCGCCGCCGACCGGCCGGAACGGCCTACAGCAACAGTCGCGTGACGTCGTCCCACGAGTCGACGACGTGGGCGCCGTCGACGGCCGCCGGCTCGCTGTAGGGCTGCCGCATCAGGAACCCGGCCTTGCCCGCCGACAGCGCGTCGTCGACGTTGCCGTGGTAGTCGTCGATGAGCGCGTCGCCGTCGAGTGCGCCCTTGTCGGCGGGGACCGACTCGTGGAACTCGTCGTACGGGATGCCGTGCTCTGCGAGCCACGCCTTCGAGACGTCGTGGGTCTCGGGGAGCCGGTGGGTCGCTATCTCGACGCAGTACTCCGCGCGGAGCGCGTCGAGGGCGTCGGCGACGCCCGCCATCGGGTCCATCCCGCCGAAGTACCACTCGGCGTGGTCGGTCATCAGCTCGGAGATGACGTGGCCGACGTGGCCGTCGACGCCGGGCACGTCGTAGGCCCAGTCGTCGATGTCCCCGGGAGCGACGTCGTGGTCGTACGCCGTCCGGAGGTGGGTACAGAGGCGGGGGAGGTTGTCCGCGACGACGCCGTCGAGGTCCACGAGCAGCGTCGAACCGGCGGGGAGCGGGCGCTCGGTCATCGCCGGCCGTAGTGGATACAGCGATTTAAGTCCAGCCGTAACGTCCGCAGCGTGCTGGAGGGGGTCCGAGCCGGGGCAGCCCGCGTGGTGACACCAGGCCGGTCTCCGGGACCGAGCGAACGGAACGTTTTATTTCAACTCTATGTAGCCGCATACATGAGCGATGGCCCTCCGGACGGCGGGTCGAGCGCCGACGGTGAGTGGGAGCCGGTCTTTCCGTGGGAACGGGCCGCCGGCTGGCTCGGTCGACGGAGCGCGGACGGTTCGTCGCGCACAACCGCCTGGTGTTCGTCCTCCTCGGCGTCGCGTTCGCGCTACCGTCCGTGGGCCGGTCGCTCGCCAGGAGCGGCGACGGGTCGATGGTCACGGTGACGACCGCGCCGCCGCCGGGGGAGGCCGTCGTCGGCTCGTTCTACCAGACGGTCGGCCTCGGGGCGGTGCTGGCCGGTGGTGGGGCCGCCACGACCGGGCGTAGCGTCAGACCTGGACGACGTCGCCCACCGCCGGCGCCCGGGCGTCGTGGCCGCGAGCCTCGAGTTCGTCGGCGAACCACACACAGGAGTCGCCGTGGTTGACCAGGAGGGGTGTGTCGCGGTACGAGTCGAGGAAGTCGAACAGCCCCTCGCGGTCGGCGTGCGCCGAGAAGTCGTAGGCCTCGACGGTCGCGCTCACGCGGAGGTGGCGGTCGTCGATCTCGGCGCCACCGGTCTCGAGGACCTCGCGGCCGGGCGTCCCCTCGACCTGGTAGCCCGAGAAGCAGAGCTTGTTGACGGGGTTGGCGTGTATCTCGGGCACGTAGGTCATCGCCGGGCCGCCGGAGAGCATCCCGGCGGTCGTGATGATGACCGTCGGCTGGTCGGCGATGCGTTTCCGCTGGCCGTCGCGGCCGTCGACGACGCGGGCGTTCGAGACGGCGCGGGCGAAGGCGTCGCCGTCCCGCAGGAACTCGGGGTGCCGGCGGAGCAGCCGCGTGACCTCGACGCCCATCCCGTCGACGTAGCAGTCGATGTCGTGGGCCGCACAGACGAGCATCATCTCCTGGGTCCGCCCGATGGCGAAGGCGGGCACGACGACCGTCCCGCCCTCCCACAGCGTCGTCCGGACGCTCTCGACGAACCGCTCCTCGACCGTCTCGCGGGGCTCGTGTTCGACGTCGGCGTAGGTGGACTCGGTGACGACGACGTCCGCCTCCGGGCGGGCCGTCGAGCTCTCGACGAGTCGCTGACCGCGGCCGCCGGCGTGGAAGTCGCCGGTGTAGAGGAGGCGAGTGTCACCGTCATCGACGAGGACGTGTGCGCTGCCGGGGATGTGACCGGCGTCGAAGAGCTCGACGCGGTGGTCGGCCGCCTCGAACGGCTCGCGGTAGCCGTGGGTCTCGGAGACCTCGGTCAGCCGCCGGAGCTCCTCGCCGGTGAACGGGCACTGCGGCGTCCCGCCGTGCAGCTTGAGCGTGTCCTCGCCGAGCGTCATCGCCAGCTCGCGGGTCGGCGGCGTCCAGTGGACCGGCGGGCGGGCGTCGCCGGACAGGAGCGCCGGCAGCGCCCCGACGTGGTCGAGGTGGCCGTGGCTCACGACGACCGCGTCCGGGTCGGGAGCGGGGCCGCTGCCCCTGATGGAACCGACGGGGTACTGCGGCGGGTCGGCGGTCTTCAGCCCGAAGTCGAGCAGCAGCGAGTCGTTGACGAGAATCGCGCTGCGGCCGACCTCGCGGGCGCCGCCGAGGAACTGCAGGTTCACTGCCGGGAGGTAGTGGCCCGGGCGGCTTGCCTTCGTCGGTTCCGGGCGCTACGGCTCCGTCGCGTCGGGCGCAGAACGAATCGTCCGGGCGTCAGTCCTCGTCGTCGTCCTTCATCTCGGCGAGTCGGTCGATGAGCGACTCCCCGCTCTCGTCGAACTCGAACTCCACGTCGCCGTCGTGGTCGTTCTCGTGGACGGCGACGGCGTCGTCGTCGTCCGTTTCCACGCTCTGATTCTGCTGCTCTGACTCGTCGTAGCTCCCGAAGCCCATACGTACAGGAGTGGCCCGGGACGGAAAAGCCCGCGGGTGGCGCGCTCGTCCGGGCCGTCGTGCTCCCGGAGCGG
>PXQM01000025.1:0-8266 GCA_003021325.1 Halobacteriales archaeon QH_10_70_21 | reverse complement strand
CGACGGTCGGTCTCAGTCCCGCCAGCGCCGGAGCTGGAACTCCGCGTAGTCGCCGTAGGCGAACTCGAGGGCGCCGACCCACCAGTTCCACCGGTCGGCCGGCGAGCCCTCGGGCGCGTCGGCCAGCTGGACGACGACGTGCTCCGGGGTGAGGGTGACGCCCGAGTCGGCCTCGTAACGGCCGCTGTCCGCCAGGTCGCGGGCGTGCCTGGCCACCGCCCGGCGCTCGGACTCGTCGCCGCCGAACGTCTCCAGCCCCGCCGCCAGCGCCGCGGCGTCGAAGTCCTCGTGCAGTTCGTCCGCGTCGCTCATTCTTCGGAATACGGCCCCGGGGTTCTTGAGCGTCGGGGTCGGCTTGGGGCGCGTCACCCGGACCGGTGGCTACAAGCCCGCGGCCCCGTCAGGGGACGGCATGACCGAGATCGAGCCACACGACGTCCCCGAGGAGGCCGTCGCGATGCTGCAGGAGTACCTGGAGAACGAACACGCGTTCCTCTCGTGGCTGGGGTTCACCGTCGAGGAGTTCGAGGCCGGCCGGATGGTCGCCACGGTTCCCTACGACGAGAAGCTGACCAACCCGACGGACCCGCCGACGATACAGGGCGGCGTCGCCTCGACGCTCATCGACGTGGTCGGCGGCATCGCGCTGCGGCCCTACCTGTCCGACCCCGTCGACGACGACATCGCGACCATCAACCTGAACGTCAACTACCTGCGGCCCGCCGCCGGCGACCTGACGGCGACCGCGGAGGTCATCCGGGCCGGCAACACCGTCGGCGTCTCCTCGGTCGAGGCGGTCAGCGAGACGCCCGACGGCGAGGAGCGACCCGTCGCGATCGGGCAGGGCGCCTACCGGCTGTTCCGGAACTGACGGACCACACGGACCGCGGCAGGGCGTCCGCCGCGAGCCGATGTTAGACCCACAGTAATTAAATTCCTCACTCGGCACTCCCATTGCGTGCGAGATAACAACAACCACGATTGGAACGGCGGTCGAACGGACTCCGGCCGCCTGACGCGTCGGCGCGTGCTGGTCGGTGGGGTCGCCGCTGCCGTCGCGCTAGCCGGCTGTAGCGACGACGACACGGACGAACCGGCGGACGCCGGCGCGGGGGAAGGGGACGGGGAGACCGGGTCCAGACGGCCGATGAGGAGATGACCGAGACGGCCGACGAGGGGGAGACGGGGCAGAGTTTCCGCGAGGCGGTCCAGTACGAGACGTCCTTCGTGATGACGGGGACCTTCGAGCAGGACGGCCAGACCGCAGAGGCAGAGGGGCGGTTCAACGGCGGGAACTTCTACATGCGGTTCGAGCAGGACGGCCAGGTGACGGAATCATACTGGGTCGACGGCGACCACTACCTGGTGGCGGACGGACAGTGCTTCCTGAACCCGGGGCGTGGGGGCGTGTCGGGCGCCTTCGACCCGGATAACGTCCGGAAGAACCCTGAGGACCTGCCCGAGGTGACCGCGAAGGGGACGACGACGATAGATGGTGAGACGATGCTCGTCTACGAGTTCGCCTCCGAGTCGGCAGCAGGCGTCGAGAACCAGGCGACCTACTACGTGAGCGCGGAGACCGGGTACCTCCGGCGGGTCGAGGGCGATTTCGGCACCATCGACTACCACTCCTGGGGGACGGCCGACCCGGTGTTCGCCCCGGACATGGACTGCCAGTCGTACTGACCGCGTCGGCGGGCATCCGGGGCGCCCTCCGGCCCTCCCGGAGCTATCGGCCGACCGGCGAGGCGGCGTCGGCTCCGGTGTTCCGGTGTCGGAGCAGCAGCCACAGCGAACAGAGGAAGGCGACGGCGGCGACGGCGGTGATGATGCCGAAGGCGACCCGGTAACCGAACTCGGTGTAGGCGGCCGTTCCGGCGACGACCTCGTCCGTCGCGTAGGCGTCCAGCGCCGCACCCATGAGCGTCGGGAAGAGCGCTCCGCCGACGAAGCCGGCGGTGTTGACCGCCGCTGTTGCGACGCCGCTGGCCCCCGCCGGATACCGCTCCTTGAGGACCGAGAACCCGAGCATCGCGGCGCCGAAGAGGAACCCACAGAGGAAGTACGACCCCGCGACGACGAACAGGGGCGGCTTGCCGAAGGCCGGAATCACCGCGAGCGCGAGCACGAACAGGCCGAATCCGGCGACCATCGGCACGAGCCGGTGGCCGGTCGCGTCGGAGAACCGGCCGACGGTCGGGGACCCGACCAGCATACCGACGCTGGCCAGCAGGGTGTAGTAGGAGGCCGTCGTCACGTCGAGCCCGTAGACGACGACGAGATACGGCACGCCCCACAGCCCGATGAGCGTCAACAGCGTCCCCATCGTCGAGAAGAAGGTGACCGAGACGAGCCACTGGTCGGGGTCGCCGGCGAGAGTCCGGAGGTACGAGCCCGTCTCCCGGAGGGTGACCGGGGGCTGCTCGGGGACGTTGTCGATTGGTTCGAGGCCGGCGTCGGCGGGCGAGCGCCGCGCGACGGCGTACACTGCGATGCCGACGAGAAGGCCGACGAGTCCGAGTCCGAGCATCGTCTGCCGCCAGCCGACCGCCTCGACGGTCAGCGCCAGCGGTGTCGTCGCGAGGACGGCACCGAGACCCGCGACCGCGCCCGTCAGGCCGGTCATGGTCGCGAACTCGTCGACCCGGTACCAGTTGGCCGAGAAGCGCAGGATGGAGACGAAGATGACGCCGCTGCCTGTGCCGATGAGCGCCCGTGCGAGCAGCGCCACCGCGTAGCTGTCGGCGAGCGCGAATCCGATGGCGGCGATGCTGAGCACCGCCGCCCCGCCCGACCCGACGTACCGCGGGCCGTACCGGTCGGCCATCACACCCGTCGGTATCTGGATGACCGCGTAGATGTAGAAGAAGGAGGCGTGCAGCGTCCCGAGCTGGGCGGCCGTCGTGCCGAAGTCGCTGGTCAGCTGCTCGGAGAGCACCGCCGTCGAGAGCCGATGGAGATTGACCAGAAGGAAGGCCATCGCGAGCGCCGCGAACGCGAGCCACCGACGCTTGGTCGGGTCCGAGAGAACGTTCACTCTCAAAGGGTTTCACGAAGACGATGGTAAGCGTTGCGGCGTCGAGCTCGAACAACGAAAACAGCACCGCGGAGCGAACGCCACGGCGCCGGGCTCAGGCGAACCCGACGTCCTCGAGCGGCCGCACCTCGCCGAACAGCCAGTCGGCGTGCTCCAGGGCGTACTCGCGGTGGTCCGTCTCGATGCAGCCGACGGCGTCCTCGAGCAGGACGGGCCGATAGTCCCGGAGCCCGGCACTGCCGGCGGTGTGCAGGACGCAGACGTTCGCCAGCGTCCCGCAGATGAGCAGGTCGTCGACGCCGTGGGCGTCGAGGTGTCCCTCCAGTTCCGTCCGGTAGAAGGCGTCGTAGGTGTGCTTCTCGACGACGAGGTCACCGTCGTGGGGCTCGAGTTCGTCGACCAGTTCGGCGTCCCACGTCCCCTCGACGACGTGCTCGCCCCAGCGGTCGAACTCGTCGTAGTAGTGGTTGCCGTCGAACTGTTCCGGCGGGTGGACGTCGCGGGTGAACACGACCTCGGCGCCGGCCTCGCGGGCCGCCGAGACAGCGTCGGCGCACGGCTCGATGGCTGCCTCGCTGTCGGGCGCGTACAGCGAACCGTCCGGGTGACAGAAGCCGTTCTGCATGTCCACCACGACGACCGCCGTTCGGTCGGGGTCGAACTGCATGTCGGTACGTTCTGCGCGCGGGCGCAAAACCGTTGTCCCTGGCCCCGGCCGGGTGTCGAGAACGGAGGGCCGCCGCCGGACCGACGGGGCGTCGTCGGCGGCCGGCACCACCGGTCCGGAACCCGTCCCAACACGTTGGAGACAGACGGACGGAGGTGCGTGACCCACCTTCTGACGTGACTCCGGAACGACGCAGCCATCGACCGGAGAGTGGACTCGAGCGGTGCAGACGACCTCGCAAGCGCCCGCGTAGCGGGTGGACAACCCGAACCCGACGGGGGTCGCCCACCGGAACGTCGAGCGGCTCCGGGGAGAGGGTCGGTCCCGACAGTCCACGGCGGCGCGTCGACTCCGGCGGCACGGTCGTCTGTGGGAGGTGGTTCCGGTGAGTGATGTCGAATCGGAGCGGGCCGGGGGAGCCGAGTGGACGGACCCGGGGGCCGGCGCGCTCCGGTCGCCGTACGCGACCGCCGCCGAGGCGCTCGCGGAGCTCCGTCGCCGGGACCGCTTCCTGTTCGCCGTGGCGCTCGTCAACGCCGCGCTCGCGGGTCTGTTCACCGTCCTGATGCTCGTCGACGGCCGGACGCTGCTCGGCCGGAACGTGTGGACGAAGGCGTGGAAGTTCGCCACGTCGATCCCCGTCTTCACCGCGACCGTCGGGTGGTTGCTGCCGTCGCTGTCGCTGGCCGGGCGCGTCGAGCGGCGCGCCAGCTACGTCATCGGGACGGCGATGCTGATCGAAATCACGCTGATCTCGGGGCAGGCGGCCAGGGGCGTCCGCTCGCACTTCAACGTCTCGACGCCCCTCGACGGCGGAGTGGCCGCAGCCATGGGGCTGACGATCACGGTGAGCACGCTCGTCGTGGTGTACGTCCTCTGGCGAATCCTCCGGACCCGACCGCCGCTCTCGGCCCCGTATCTGTGGGGAATCCGGGCCGGTATGCTGCTGTTCGTCGCTGCCAGTTTCGAGGGGTATCTCATGATCGCCAACGGGGCACACAGCGTCGGCGTCTCCCCGTCCGCGCCCGGGCTCCCGGTGTTGAACTGGAAGCTGACCGGCGGCGATCTGCGGATTGCACACTTCATCGGCCTGCACGCACTCCAGGTCCTCCCGCTGACCGGCTACGTGGCCTCGCGGTGGGACCCGCTGTCGGACCGCGACGCACTCCGGGTCGTCGGTGGAGTGGGCGCTCTCTACGGGCTTCTCGTGGCGGCGACGGTCGTCGTCGCGGCGCTCGGCCACCCGCTCGTCCGCCCGCTGCCGTCGATATCGACCGTGTTCGCGCTGAGCTTCCTGCTCGTCGCCCCGACCTGGCGCTGGACGGAACGCGTCGTCGACTCCCACCTCATCGCGGTGCCCGCAGCCGCGCTCTACGTGCTGCTGGTGGCCCCGCAGGCCGTCGACGTCGCAACCGCCCTGCTCTCGCCCACTCTGGGGGAGCTGACGACCATACTCTCCGGGGACGTGGGCGCGACGGTTGCCTGGGTCCACTTCCTGGCGTTCGACCTCTTCGTCGGCCGGTGGATATACCTCGACGCCAGGGGCCGGGGGGTCCGGCCGCTCGTCGTCTCGCCCGTGCTGTTCGCGACGCTGCCGTTCGGGCCAGCGGGCTTTCTCGCCTACTGCGTCGCCCGTCCAGCGTTCGCCGACGGGTAGCCCGTGGACGTCGGGCTCGGGGGCTTGGTGCCCGGTCCACGACGGGAGGGCGATAGCCGGCGACCAATAACCGTTATCCGCCCGCGACCCTTGTGTCGGGTAGATGGAGACGCGCCCGGTCGCAGCGCTCGCTCTCGTCGCCGTGCTGGTTCTGGCGGGCTGTACCGCCGGCTACCAGCCGGCGTCGACGTCGGCGGCCCCGGAACCCTCAGGGTCCCCGGCAGACGGGGACCCGCTCGGCTACTACGACGGCTACTGGCACAACGACAGCCTCGACGTCGACCCCGAGAGCGGCCTCACGGAGAGTGAACTCGAGGCCGTCGTCGCCAGGGCGATGGCCCGCGTCCAGCTGGTACGCGGGTTGCGGTTCGAGGAGGACGTCGAGGTCGACCTGGTCACCCGCGAGGAGTTCCGCGAGGAGTACGGCGGCATCACCGTCGGGAACCCGAGCGGGCCGAGGCAGCGACTGGACAACGCCCAGCACGAGGCGCTCTTCCTGGTCGGCCCGGACGAGGACGTCGTCGAGGTACGGCGGGACAACCGCGGCGACAGCGTGCTCGGCTTCTACCGGCCGGGGGCCGGCGACCTCGTTCTGGTCAGCGAGTCCGTGCCGGCGACGCTCGAGGACGAGTTCACCCTCGCGCACGAGCTCGACCACGCCCTCCAGGACCAGCACTTCGACCTCTCGTCGCTGGAGGGCAGGACCCTCGACGAGACGAACGCGCGCAACGGCCTCGTCGAGGGCGACGCGCTCGTCGTCCAGCAGGCCTACGAGCGGCGCTGCGAGCGCGGCGAGTGGCAGTGCGTCGGTACGGAGAGCAGCGGGGGCCAGCCCGGCGTCAGCGAGGACTTCCACTTCGGCGTCTACTACGCCGGCTTCTTCCCGTACGCCGAGGGGCCGTCGTTCGTCCGCTACCACCGCGAGCAGGGCGGCTGGGAGCGCGTCAACGGGCTGTACGGCGACGTCCCGACGACGAGCGCGGCGGTCGTCCACCCGTCGACGTACGACTCCGGAGTCTACGGCAACGCGACCGTCGAGGACCGCAACGCGCCGTCCTGGGAGCGGGTGCGGGTCGACGGCGGCGCCTCACACGCGACGGTCGGGCAGGCCGGACTGACGTCGATGTTCGCCTACACGCTGAACGACCAGTACGCGCCGAACCGGTCGGTCATCGATCGCTCGGAGTTCATCAACCTCCAGGACGGCCGGCTCGACCCCCGGCGCCCGTTCACCTACGACGTGCGCTACGCCGAGGGGTGGTACGCCGACCGGCTCCACGCCTACGAGAACGGCGGGCGGACGGCCTACGTCTGGAACGTGACGTTCGTCGACCGGGCCAACGCCACCGAGTTCGAGCGAGGGCACGAGCGCATCGTGGAGTACTGGGGCGGCGAGCGCCGGGCGACCCGCAGCGGCGGCGTCGTCTGGACCTTCGGGGAGGCCGGGCCGTTCGACGGCGCCGTGTGGGTCCGGGTCGAGGGCAGCAGCGTCACGGTGGTGAAAGCGCCGACCGTCGAGGCGCTGGACGCAGTGTACGCGCCCGCGTCGGGGCCGGCCCGGGCGTCGATGTCCGCGCCCGCTCGGCCGTCGGGGGCAGGGGTGACGGAGGCGTAGGTTTTTCCGACCCGCCGGCCGACGGTCCGGTATGTTCGATGTCGTCCCGGAGTCAGCCATCGTCGAGGGACGGGCGACCGACGCGTACTTCCTGCGGACCGAGGAGGCCTTAGAGCACGCCGGCCGCAACCCCGACGTCGTCGCGGAGGTGACCGCCGACCAGTTCCCGACCGGCGAGTTCGAGCTGTTGGCGGGCCTGCCCGACGCCGCCCGCCTGCTCGCCGGCCGGGACGTCGACGTCGACGCCCTGCCCGGGGGGACGCTCTTCGACGGCGGGCCGGTGATGCGCATCGAGGGGCCGTACCTGGAGTTCTGCCGGCTCGAGACATCGCTGCTCGGCTTCCTCTCGCAGCCGACGGGGATGGCGACGGCGGCACTGGAGGCCCGCCGGGCCGCCCCCGAGTCGTCGATACTCAGCTTCGGGGCCCGCCACGTCCACCCCTCTATCGCCGGCGTGGTCGACCGGTCGGCGATCCTGGCGGGCTTCGACGGGTTCTCGCACGTCGCCGCCGGCGACCTCATGGACCGGGAGGCGTCGGGAACGATGCCCCACGCGCTGATGATATGCTTCGGCCCGGGCAACCAGGAGGACGCCTGGCGCGCCTTCGACGAGGCGGTCGGCGAGGAAGTCCCCCGCATCGCGCTGTGTGACACCTACGACGACGAGGCCGACGAGGCGCTGCGGGCCGCCGAACTCGGCTTCGACAGCGTCCGGCTGGACACGACGGGGTCGCGGCGGGGCGACTTCCGGCACATCGTCCGGGAGACCCGCTGGAAGCTCGACCAGCACGGCCACGAGGACGTCGACATCTTCGTCAGCGGCGGCGTCACGCCGGAGACCATCCGCGAGCTGCGCGACGTCGCGGACGGCTTCGGCGTCGGCAGCTACGTGACGAACGCCGACCCGGTCGACTTCGCGCTCGACATCGTCGAGGTCGAGGGCGAACCCGCCGCAAAGCGGGGCAAGCTCTCGGGCCGGAAGTCAGTCTACCGGACGCCGGACGGCGGCCACCACGTCGCCCTGGCGACGGAGGCGGGCCCGGCCGACGGGGAATCGCTCATGGAGCCGGTCGTCCGCGACGGCGACCTCGTCGCGGAGTTCGACCTCGAGGCGGCCACGGAGCGCGCGAGAGCCGAGGCCCGGCGCGTCGGGTTCGGAACCCCGTAGCACCGAACCGCTTAACCGCCCGACCGGCGTAGCCACGGGCGGCAGAGGAAGCCCGGTTCCCGTGGGCGCGCCGTCACCGGCGCGCCCATGAGGAAAGTCCCCCCACCCTCCGGGCAGGTGAC
>PXQM01000004.1 GCA_003021325.1 Halobacteriales archaeon QH_10_70_21 | reverse complement strand
CGGCATCGAGTACGCCCCTGGCGAGTCGGTCACGTTCGTGGTCGTCGACAACGGGCGGGCGGACCTCGACCGCGTCCGGCTCGGCTTCGAGGAGCCCGCGACCTACGACGCCGACCACCACGCGATGGCGCTCTTCAGGGCCGCCGAGGGCGTCCTCTCGCCGGTCGGCTGGCGCGAGCGGCGAATCCGGGCGTCCCTGGCCGACCGGATGGACGCGAGCCCGGCGGCCTACAGGTGACTACGCGAGGACGGACGCGAGGTCGGCCAGCGAGTCGACGACGTGGTCCGGCGAGACGTCGCTCGTCTCGAGGTCGGCGTCGGTGGTCACGCCGGTCCGGACGAGCACCGTCGTCATCCCGGCCCGTTCGCCGAGCGCGATGTCGGTGTTGAGGCGGTCACCGACGACGACGCAGTGCTCCGGCCGGGCGTCGAGTTCCCCGAGGGCGGCCCGGCGGGCCTCCGCAGAGGGCTTGCCCAGGACCTTCGCGGGCTCGCGGTCGAGGACGCCGCCGACAGCGTTGATGACCGCGCCCGACCCCGGGACCATCCCGTCGGCGGCCGGGACCAGCAGGTCCGGGTCCGTCCCGTAGAAGGTCGCACCGGCCGCCATCGCCCGGTAGCCGGCCAGCATGTCGTCGTAGCCGAACTCGCTGTCGTAGGAGACCACGAGGACGTCCGCCTCGGTGGCGTCGGCGACGAGCCCGAGGTCGGCGGCCTCGAACTGCCGCCGCAGCCCCGGCGCCCCGACGAGGAACACCGCGTCGTCGGCGTGCTCGTCAGCGAGGTACCGGGTCGTGACCGTCCCGGCCGACAGCACCTCGCCGGGGGCGACCTCGAGGCCGAGCGCCGTCAGCCGCTCGGCGTACGCCGCGCGCGACCGCGTCGGGTTGTTCGAGAAGAACAGCACCGAAACGCCGGCCGCCCGGAGCCTCTCGACCGCCGCCGCCGCGCCCGGCAGCAGCTGGTCGCCGCGGTACACCGTCCCGTCGAGGTCGAGGACCGCCCCCTCGTAGTCCATACGGACGGTAGTGCCTCCGGGCGATTAAGCCCCGCTATTCGTCGGCGAGTTCGAGCGACTCGACGACGCGGCGCTCGCCGGCCGCGCCGGGCGGGTCGTACCGGTAGACGACGCCCTCGGACTCGTCCTCGGTCCGCCGGTGGGAGCCGTCACAGAGGGGCGGCTCCTCCGAGAGCCCGCAGCGACAGATGTACAGTTTCCCGTCGTCGCCGAGGTCGTCGGCGTCGAGTATCGCCGGCTCGGTCGCCTCGTGTCGCACCTCGCGTGCCATACCGGTCCTGCGAGCGCCGGCACCAAGAGCCTTGACCGCGCTCGTACTGCCGGACGTACTTTCGTGAACGGACTGATACGGATTGTTGTAGTCTTTCACTGGTCGTCGCCGACTCCGCCACTGGTGGCGACCGGTAAATCGTGACAACAATCCGCATGAATCGCTGCAGGTCCAAGGCTCCCGCAGAGAGCGACCGCCGACCGGGCGGCGATTGTAGTTACGTCCGGCAGTATCACTCCTCGGCCGCCCGGTCGTACCACTCGGGGCGGGTGACCTCGACGTCGTCGACCGAGTCGACGACCGCCACGGCACCGAGTTCCGTCCCGTCCTCGGTGATGACGATGTATCGGGCGCCCCTGACGTAGCCGTCCTCGTGGACGAGGAGTTCGACGGTGACGTCGGCGATCTCGTTTCCGGTGGTGTTGCCCCGGAGGATGGCCTCGGGGTCGGTGACCCGCTCGCTCGTGTACCGGTAGATCGTCCCGTTGTCGGTCTCGACCCTCGTGGCTCTCCCGTACTCGACGTTCTCCAGCAGCGGTGCGACGTACTGTTGGCCCGTGAGCCGCTCGCCGGCGAACTCGTAGTCCGTCGCGTTGTACGTCGTTTCGTCTCCGACAGCGAGTTCGAGATAGAGCCGCTCTGCCTCGTGGTACTGGGTCCGCGTCACGTCAACCCCCGTCCCGTATCTCGATCGCCCGCTGGTCGGCGTGGTTGGCCCTGACCAGGTAGACGAAGTTGTCCTGTGTCCCGTTGCCCGACCCGACCCCGACGTCGAACCGGAACCGGTAGCCCTCGTATCCCGTCAGCGTCTCCGTGTGCCCCTGGATGGCGGCCTCGGCGTCCTCGATTCCGTCCGGGCCGTATCCCTCGGGGTAATCTTCGCTCGACGGAGGCTCCGGAGGAGGAGTTGCGGTCGGTGCCGGCGTCGCGGTCGGCGTCGCAGTCGGCTCCGGCTGGCCGTCGTCCCGTATCGGCAGCGCGGAACAGCCGGCGAGCGACAGCAGAACGACGACGGCGACCGTGGCGAGAGCGCGGCGGTCCACGGGCGGCCACTCCGGCCGTGAATATATAGTAGCTTTGACTCGTTCGGGCGGACCGTCGTCATTCGGCACCGCCGGGCCGGCGGAAATCGGTGTCGGCTGTGGAACGGCGACGGGGACGCCACCGCCGAACGCGGTCGGGACGGCCCGTATCAGGCGTCGTCGACCCAGCCGGGTCGCTCGACCGAGGTCCTGCCGACGTTGGAGATGGCGTACTTGACCCCCAGTGAACGTTCCTCGTCACCGACCTGGTAGGTCATCTCGTAGCTCGCCGAACGGACGATGCCGCTGGAGTCGACCGCGAACCGGCCGGAGAACGACGAGATGGTCGACGAGTCGTTGATGCCGTAGAACTGGTCGACGCTCACGTCACCGGACGTCTCGTAGACGACGACCGTCTCGCCGTTCATCTCCTCGACGGACGCGTCGTACCCGGAGACGTTGGTCAGAAGCGGCCTGACGGGGTCCAGCGCGGTGAAGTTCTCGGCCACGAACGGCCGCTCGGACGACCGGACGCTCGTCCGGTTCTGGAACTCCGAGCGCCGGTACCGGGTGTCGCTGGTGCGGTAGATGTCGACCGAACCGGCCGACCGCCGGGTCTCGACATCGACCTGCTGGTACCCTTCTTCGGCGTCGAAGTCCACGCGGTTGGTGACGTTGACGACCCTCGAGTCGTTCCCGGCGTCGATGTCGTAGCTGTACATGCCGGAGTAGCTCCCGCTCTCGATGAGCCCGGAGTTGTGGCTCTCGACCGCCGCCTGGCCGTCCGAGACACCGTCCGCCCCGTATCCCTCCGGGTATTCGAACTCCGGGGCGTCACCGGAGCCCTCGTCGTCGGTCGCGGTGCCGTTTCCGTTCCCCCCGTCGAGCACGGCCGAACAGCCGGACAGGAGGACGAGAGCGACGACGAGCGTCACTGCCACCGTCGAACGCTTCGTCATAGGCTCCCTGGCGCCGTGCGGCTCAAAAGTGTAGCGGCCCAGTCACGCGTCGGGCACGCACGGACGGGGCCCGCAGTCGTTCAGTCCGCCGCGGCGAGCGTCCCGGATTCGATAGAGCGGATCCGCTCGCGGCGGCGCCGGCTCCGGCGGCGGACGAGCGACTCCTGGAGCCGGTCGGCCACCTCCTCGCGGAGGTCGGCGGCACGGTCGGCGTCGATGTCGAGCGCCCGAGGCTGGCCGCCGGTCAGGCCGCTGGACCCGGCCGTGTCGACGACCAGCGTCGCCAGGTTCCGGCGGCGCTGGAAGACGGTCCGCGAGTCCAGCACCGTCTGCACCCGGTAGTAGGGCACCACCGTGACCGTGCGGGTCCAGAACCCCTCCCGGAGGACGACGTACTCCGGCTGGACGTCGTAGCCGAGGTTGGCCCACTTCAGGTGGGCGGCGACGGGCGCGGCCACGAGCAGCGCGGCCGTCACGTACCACGCGAAGGGCAGCGACGTGAACCGGTCGACCGCGAAGACGCCGGCGACGAGCAGAACCGCCACGGCGGTGTAGCGGACGACGTACCGCTGGCGTGCTCGCTTCGGTGGGCGCTCGAACTCGACGTCGTCGAACGCCTCCACCGAGTTCGCGAGGTCGAAGACGCGGTCACGTTCGGCGAGCGGGATGGCCGACTCCGAGCCGGACTCGCCGGGCGCGTAGCCCGCCGTCTCGACGGCCAGCGAGGCGTACCCCAGCCGGCGGGCGATGGCGTTCTCCGAGATGGAGAGCGTCTGGACCTTCTCCAGCGGGATGGTGCCGCTGTACCGCTGGAGCAGCCCTCGCTCGTAGTGGAGTTCGTCGCTCCGGCGGGAGAGCCGGAAGCCGTAGTAGTTCGTCACCGCCAGGACGCCGCTTATCGCGGCGGTGATGGCGACGATGACGACCGCCGCCAGCGGCGCGGTCACGGCGAGTCCGACGAGTGGGTCGGCGAACCGCTCGCGGAGCGACGGCGAGATGACCGGCAGTACCACCGTCACGATGGAGAGCAGCCGGAGGTCGATGCCGACGACGCCGAGCAGCGCCAGCTCCTTCGGCGTTATCTCGAAGAGGTCCCGCTCCTCGGGGGCCGACGCCTCCGTCGCCGGCGTCTCGTCGCCGCGCTTCAGTCTGCCGATTTCGGACTGGAGCCGCTGGGCTTCGGCCTCGCTGACGCACTTGAGCGACGCCTCCGTCGAGGAGCCGCCCGCCGTCTCGAGGTCTATCCGTGCGAGCCCGAGCAGCCGCTGGACGACGTTCCGGCTGATGTCGACGTTCTGGACGCGGCTGATCGGGATCTCGCGGTTCCGCCGCGAGACCACGCCCGAGACGATGTCCAGGGAACCGTCCGTGAGCTCGTACTCGAAGCGCTGGTAGTAGACGAGCTGGTAGCTCAGGGCGACGACGAACCACGCGACCACGACGAGGCCGGCGCCGGTGACGCCCTCGAACGGCGACCCGATGAAGAGGAAGACGAGCACCCACGCGAGCCGCAGCACCGATTCGCCGGTCCGGTACGGGATGGAGAGCGGGTGGAGCCGCATCAGACCGCGTCCTCGCCCTCGGCCGCGATGGCCAGCTGCTTCAGTCTGTCCTGGAGGTCCTCGGCGCGCTCGGGCGACAGGCCCGGAATCGAGACGTCGGCGCCCCGCGAGCCGGCGGTGTAGACGACGGTCGTCCCCAGGCCGAAGGCGCGCTCGATGGGTCCCCGGCTCGCGTCGACGTGCTGGATGCGGACGTACGGGACGACGGTCGAGACGTTCGTCAGGACGCCCCGCTCGAGGTACAGCGAGTCCTCGCGGAGCTCGTAGGACCACGACCGGTACCGAAGCACGGCGAAGACCACCGAGACGACGACGACGGCGACGGCGACGACGCCGCCCATCCACGGGTCTCCGACCGGGAGGAAGGCGAACGCGACCGCGAGGACGCCGCCGAGAATCAGCGACGGCACGACCGACTGCAGGAGCCAGACCTGCTGGATGGTCGGGTCGAGCGTCCGCCGCGGCCCGACGAGGTCCGCCACCGCCAGGTCGTCCGCCGGGGCGTCGGCGTCCTCGTCGGACCCCGCCGGCCGGACCGCCGGGGTCAGCGGTTCGTCGAACGGGCTCTCTATCCGCCCTTCGGTGTCCGCGTCCATTGGGTGTTCCTCCGGGCCCGTCGTATTTAGTTGGCAGCCTCCCGGCCTGCGCTGACAGCCGCCGTCGGGCCGTCGGGACACGGACCGCAGCTACAGCGATACCTCGGTCCCGGCGCCCCGCGCTACCGCACGCCGGTACACCCGGGTCGCGGCGGCGGCGTCCATCGTCGCGGTTCCGACGCTGTCGACGACGAGGACGTCGCCCGGCGAGTCGCGCTCGTAGCCCCCAGCGAGAACGTCGCCGAACGGGACCAGGTCCCCGGCGTCGAGGTCGGCCCCGCGGAGGTCGCCGGTCCCGGCGACCTCGTCCGGCACGTCGGCGAAGACGTCGGCGGCCCCCTCCAGCACCGCGGGCGCAAGCTCCCGCATCTCGGCGGTGAAGGCCCCGACGGCCACCACGAGCGCCCCCGCCTCGAGGGGCTCCGGGGGGAACACCGGCTCGGTCGCGGTCGTCGCCGTCACGACGGCGTCGGCACCCTCGACGGCTGCGGCGGAGGTCCCGACGGCCCGGGCGGGAACGTCCGCCTCGCGGAGGTCGGCCGCACACGCCAGCCGCGAGTCGCTCGGCGAGTAAATCCGCACGTCGGACAGCTTCGTCACCGTGTCGACCGCGCGGGTCTGCCATCGCGCCTGCGCCCCTGCCCCGATGACCCCGAGCGTCGCCGCGTCCGTCGCCAGCTCCCTGACGGCGAGGGCTCCGACGCAACCGGTCCGGGCGTTCGTGAGCGTCGTCCCCGCCAGGAACGCCTCGGGCACCCCGGTCCGGGCGTCCGTGAGCACGACCTGCGCGTGGACCGTCGGCAGGTCACGCGCGGCGTTGGCCTCGTGGACGCCGACGAGCTTCGTCGCGTACTGCTCGGCGCCGTACACGTACGCCGGCATCGCGATGCCAGTGCCGGTCGGCTCGTCGCCGTCGAGGCCGCGTCCGACCGGGAAGTGGGGCCGCTCCGGCCGTTCGACCGTCCCGCGAGCCTGGTTCGCGAGTGCGTCCCCGACCACGTCGACGAGGCCGGCCAGGTCGAGGCTCTCCCGCACCTCGTCGTCCGAGAGGACGAGTACCATGGTGGAAGCTCCGTCGGGACCGGCTTAGTTTTTGATCACGCCGTCCGAAGGCGACCGCATGGAGGTCGTCATCATCGGTGGTGGAATCGTCGGGCTCTCGACCGCCCACTACGTCGCCGACCGTGGGGCGGACGTCACGCTCTACGAGCAGGGGTCGCTCGGAACGGGGAGCACGGCCAGGGCCGCCGGGGGCATCAGGTCGCAGTTCTCGACGCCGGTCAACGTCGAGCTGTCGCTGGCGAGCAAGCGCGTCTGGGACGCCTTCGAGGCCGAGTTCGGCGTCGACATCGGACTCCGGAAGACCGGGTACCTGTTCCTGGCGCGGAGCGAGGCGACCGCAGAGCGGTTCCGCGAGAACGTCCGGACCCAGCGGGACCGCGGGGCCGAAAGCGAGTACCTCGCGCCCGCCGAGGCGGTCGAGCACTGCCCGGGGCTCGACCCGGAGCCGTTCGTCGGCGCGAGCTACAACCCCGACGACGGGGTCGCCGATCCGAACCTCGCCGTCCAGGGCTACGCCGCCGCCGCACGCGAGGGAGGCGTCGACGTCCGCGTCGCCGCGCTTGCCGGCGTCGACCTGCCGATATCGCCGCGACGGCGCCGGGTCGCCGTCGTCGCCCCGAGCCGGTCCGTTCCGCCCTCGGTCCCGCTGACAATCGACCTCGAGACAGGGTCGTACTTCAGGCCGGAGGGTGACCGTCTCGCGCTGGTCGGCGGCCACTTCGGCGACCCCGACCCGGAGCAGGACCCGGACGACTACGACGACGACATGGACCTGGCGTGGGCCACGACCGCCGTCGAACGCGCCGCGGCGTACACCACCTACTTCGGGCCGGAGACGCGCATCCGACGCGGGTGGGCGGGACTGTACGCCGTCACCCCCGACCACCACCCGGTCATCGAGGAGTCGGTGCCGGGACTGGTGACGGCGGCCGGGTTCTCCGGGCACGGCTTCCAGCACGCCCCTGCGACGGGACAGGTCGTCGCCGACATCGTCCACGACGACGAGCCGCAGCTCGTGGACGTCTCGATGCTCGACGCCGACCGCTTCGAACGCGGCGAGGGCCTCGACGAGCGGAACGTGGCTTAGACCGTCGGCGCAGGTCCGGGCGCTGGAGCGGCCGGTCGCTCGGAAGCGGTACGTCCCGACGTCCGGGACCGAACTGGCATCGGCCTCCCCGGTCTCGAACGACGCACCGTCGCTACGGCTCCACATCCCCCGGTGTCAGCGCGAGCACCCCGCGTCACGCTGGCCGTGCGAGCGCCTCACGTCACGCTGGCCGGGTCGCGGGCCGAGGCCCGGTGGACCCGGCCCGCGGTCACGTCGATGGGCGCCGCGAAGTGCAACAGCGGGTCGCCGGCGGGACGGTCGAAGCCGTTGGCAGCAAAGAGCGTGTTCTCGCGGAACTCGGCCCGGCCGGGCGCCAGCCGCCAGGGCTCGTGGTCGATGTCGCCGTAGTAGAGACGGCCGCCGTCGTCGGTCGTGTAGAACCGGTAGCGCTCGGTGAGGAAGGCGGCGAGCGAGCCGGGCGCCGGCGTCGAGAAGGGCCCGTCAGCGCCGTAGGCGGCGTCGAACCGGGCCGGGGGCGCGTCCCCGGAGCGCCGGCGGCTCCGGAACTCGACCGTCCGGGACCGACCGTCGCCGGACGTCTCGACCGACATCTCGGCCCGGTAGTACGGCAGCTGGAACAGCCTCCGGGCGAGGGCGACGCCGATCCGGTCGTCGGCGTCGAGGTTGAAGAAGTAGACGCCCGGCTCGCCGTCGACGGTCGCGTAGGTCCGGAGGTTGAGTTCGCCGAACGCCAGCCCGACCGGGAGGCCGCGCGGGCCGATGTCCGACATCACGAACGGGACGACCCCGAGGTAGGCGTCCCCGTCGCGGGTGTCGACGGACACCCCCGGCGGGAGCCGTTCGGCGACCGTCTCCGGGGCGACGGACCAGTGTGCGAACAGCAGGTCCCGCCAGGTCATCGAGAGGAGTTCGCCCATGTCAGACGTAGGGACCGTTCCGGTTTCCGTATACCGGTCCCGGAACGCCGGTCCGGCGCGGATTGGACCGCGCCGGTCCGTCGCCCGGTGGCCGGGGCCGCCTCGGGGGCACGGCGGCTCAGAACACGTGTGTCTCGACGACGTCGACCAGCGGCGGGACCGGCTCGTCGGGGTCGACCCCCAGGAAGACGCCCTCGGAGCCGGCGTACACCCGGACCAGCTTGACCGTCTCCAGGCAGGTCGTCATGTACTGGACCCGCCCTGACCCCGAGAAGAGGACGTCGGTGAACAGCGCCTTCTCGGCGAAGTCGATGCCGACGTAGTCGAAGATGCGCTCGAAGTGCTCGTACATCGCGTCCTCGGTCGGGCACATCTCCCTGGTCTCCTCGCTGATGTACCGGAGGTCGAAGTCGTTCGGGTCGAACGTGACGACGCTGTAGAGGGTGCCATCCACCTCTCCGTGGAGTGTCTCGAGCCACGGGTCGGTGTCGTCGCCGGAGCCCGCCGTGCCCGACATACTTCGAGGTGGCGCGACGACGGACAAAAAGGCGGTGGTCGTTTCGGGGCGCGAGCCACTTTTGTGGATGGCCGGGCAACCCGGCGACATGGAGTACCGAGTGGTCCAGGGCGACATCGCGGCACAGTCCGCCGACGCGCTCGTCAACGCCGCCGGGACGAGCCTGGAGATGGGATCCGGCGTCGCCGGCGCGCTCCGCCGCCGGGGCGGCGAGGAGCTCAACGAGGCAGCCACCTCGCTGGGACCGGTCGATCTCGGCGACGTCGCGGTGACGGACGCGTTCGACCTCGACGCCGAGTACGTCGTCCACGCGGCGGCGATGCCGCATTACGGGGACGGGACGGCCACCGAGGAGAGCATCCGGGCCGCGACCCGGAACGCGCTCGCGGCCGCCGACCAGCGCGGCTGCGAGTCGCTGGTCGTCCCGGCGCTCGGCTGCGGCGTCGCGGGGTTCGACCTCGAGGACGGCGCGCGCATCATCGGCGAGACCATCGCGTCGTTC
>PXQM01000003.1:11808-12465 GCA_003021325.1 Halobacteriales archaeon QH_10_70_21 | reverse complement strand
GACGAGCGCGCTGCCCAGGAGCGGGAACGCGAAGAGGATGAGCCCGGACTGGGTGAGGATTGTCCACGAGAAGATGTCGAGGTTAGCCCAGGTGACGTCCTCGCCGCGCTCGGTGAAGATGGTCGCAATGAAGTTGATGGCGCCCATCGTCGCGGAGACGCCGGTGAGGTGCAGCCCCAGCATCATCAGGTCGACGCCGAGGTTGGGCTGTTCGACCGACAGCGGCGCGTACATCGTCCAGGAGGTCTCGGCCGGGCCGATCTCGATGGGAAGCGGGATGGTAAAGAAGCCGGCCCAGATGAGCAGCGCGCCCGGCGGCAGGAGCCAGAACGCGATGGCGTTGATGCGCGGGAACGCCATGTCGTCGGCGCCGATGAGCAGCGGAACGAAGTAGTTCGCGAAGGCCGCGATGATGGGCGTCCCGAAGAGGAACAGCATCGTGATGCCGTGGCTCGTCAGCAGCGCGTTGTACAGCGACGGCTGGATGAGGTTCGATGTCGGGGTCATCAGCTCGACCCGCATCAGGAGGACCGCGACGCCCCCCCACAGGAACGCGGTGACGCCGTAGGTGCCGTAGAGGATGCCGATGTCCTTGTGGTCGACGGTGGTCAGCCAGCGGGTGATACCCGACGGTTTGTGTCCGTGGCCCGCGGCGCC
>PXQM01000003.1:0-11762 GCA_003021325.1 Halobacteriales archaeon QH_10_70_21 | reverse complement strand
CCTTCACCGGAAACTATCGCCGGGTCCGGGCCCCGGCAGGAGCGCTCGACACCCGTCGGGAGCCGGTCTCGTACGGATTGTCGTAGCGATTTACCGGTCGTCGCCAGCGGAGTCGGCGACGACCGGTAAAAGAGTACAACAGTCCGTGTCAGCCCTTCTCGTCCGGCTCCGATTCCGACTCGCCGGGGACGCCCGCGACCTCGGCGTCCTCGCGGGAGTAGCCCGCGGGGATGTACTCGTCCATCTCCGCTTCGGCCCCGGAGATAGCCTTCCCGGAGTAGTAGGTGAGGACGGCCAGCGCGCCGGCGGTCAGCAGGATGATGGACATCTGGATGAGGACGATGAGGGGGTCGTCGGGGAACGAGCCGACGAGCGCGTAGACGGCGATGAAGAAGGCGAGAATCCCGAGGGGGATGACGTTCACCGTCAGATCGAGGAGCGTCTCCCGGTCGAACAGGCGTTCACTCATCGTCGTCGAGTTGGGGCAGCGACGCAAAGAGGTTACTGATTCGGGGCGCGCGGCGCGAGCAGGCCCCCGAGGGTCGCGAGGGCCCCCGTCGCGGCGATGGTGTAGCCGCGCTGGACGACGCCGTTCTCGAGGGTCGCGGCCGCGAGGAACGCCGAGACCCCCCCGTCGACCTGGGAGGCGACCTCGTGGACGATGCCGGCGACGCTGCCGGCGAAGAGCAACAGCCCGGTCACCGAAACCGGATAGAGGTTGAAGAGGATGCCGACCTCGCTGAGCACGATACCGAGGACGACGACCACCGGCCACGGGCTCGTCTTGTCGTAGCGGTCGGAGACCCCCGGCCCCGGCCCCGGCTCGGACTCCGCTTCCATACAGGAGGGTGGGTCCGCCGACTCAAATGGCCGTCGGTCCCGGGTCGGCTCACTCCTCGTCGTTGAACGGCGACCCCGCCGCGTCGGGCTCCTGGCCCGCCAGCGAGACGATGTTCTCCCGGCCGACCCGCAGCTTCGATATCCGGTCCTCTTCCTCCATGTCCGACAGGAGCATCGACACCTTGGACTTCGACCAGTCGGTCGCCTTGACGATGTCGACCTGCTTCATGCGGCCGCCGTTCTCCTCGAGCAGGTTGACGACGCGCTCCTCGTCGGAGAGCAGTTCCTCCTCGGTGACGCCGACCGGCGTCTCGGTCGTCTCGGCGGCGCCGGTGGCGCCGTCGTCGGGGCCGGCCTCCGCTGACGCGCCGGGCCCGCCCTCCTCGGTCCCGCCGAGCGCGCCGCTCCGGTAGGCGACGGCACCGCCGGCCCCGAGCGCCGCGACGACGAGCAGGACGCCGGCCGGCAGGAGCCAGCCGGACTCGCTTTCGGCCTCCGTCCCCGTCGGCGAGGCCGTCGGCGTCGGGGTGCCGGCGGGACCCTGGCCGGTCCCGTCGATGACGACCCGCGGCCGCTGGTCGGTGAAGGACTTCTCGCCGGTCCACGTGACGGCGTCGCTGTCGGCGAGCGTATCGCCGGAGATGACCCGGTCGTCGTCGGCCGGCTGTGCCTCGACGAACGACAGGTTCGGCCCCGCGACGAAGACCAGCTTCTGGTTCGGGCCGATGTAGAGGCCGCCCTCGAAGACGTCGCCGGCGACGACGCCGTCGCTGGTGACGTTGGCGAAGCCGTCCCACCGGAACGACATCTCGACGACGCCGAGGTCCTGGCTCTGGGGGTCCAGCCCCTCGGTGCGGGCGTCGCGCCGGAAGTTCGCGGCGCTCATCTCACGGCCGGTCGCCTCGGAGCCGTTGTCGGCCAGCCACCGCGCGCGCTTCCTGAAGTTGGCGAACAGCTCCGTCTCGTTCTCGTTGAACTCCTCGGCGAACGCCTCGAAGTCCGTCCGTTCGGACTCGTTGAGCGACCGCTCGTAGCGGAACCGCCACTCCGCGGAGCCGTTCTCGTAGACGGTGACCCGGAAGGACGTCCGGTCGGCCTCGAACCCCTGGAGCAGCCCCGGCGCGCCCTCGACGGCGGCCGCCGAGCCCGGCGTGCCGTCCGCACCGCCCGCCTCGAGCCCGGCGCCGCCGGCACCGACCGCGGGCGCCGCGGCCGAACACAGCAGGGCGCTTGCAAGGAGAAGCGACAGGAGTCGCCCCCCGCACGACCGTTCCATCGATACCCGACTCTCTACCGCCGACTCATAAAATCCCTGCGCCTCGAACCGGTACAAAATCCGACCGGTCGCAACCGACCGTACGCCCGATGGGCGGCGGGCCGGCCGCCCGGGCGGGTCGGGAGCCGCTCTACTCCGCGAGCGCGGCCTCGAGCCGCTCGACCGGGTGGTCCGGCTCGGGGGCACCCTCGCGGTCGCCGAGTTGCGTCCGGCAGGAGGCGCCGGGCGCGACCGGGGCGCCCTCGGCGGCGTCGACCTGGTCGAAGAGCTGTCGGCCGATGGCGCGGCTCATCGAGTAGTGCTCGGCCTCGTAGCCGAACGACCCCGCCATCCCGCAGCAGGTCGAGTCCAGCGGCTCGACCTCGTAGCCGGCCCGTCCGTCGGTCGCGGGGTCGGCCCGTCCCGCCGAATCGTCACCGGTTGCCATGGCCGGGATACGGGACCCGGCCGGTAAAAATCCGGCCCCTTGTCAGCCGGTGACCCGCCGGGCGGCGCCGCCGTCCGGGCACCGCGTTCCCCGGCCGGTGACGGGACGCCTCATACGGAGTGTTGTAACGATTTATCGATCGCCGGCAGCGGGGTCGGCGACGACCAGTAAAAGACCACAACGATTCCGTATCACCCGCGCCGGTAGGTGACGAACGTCAACTCGCCGTCGGTCTCGCGGTCGACGGCCGTCCACTCGTCGCCGAACTCGGGAAATCGGGTGTCGCCGTCCGGCGCCTCCGGTATCTCGGTGATTCGGAGTTCGTCCGCTCGCTCGAGGAACTGCTCGTAGACGCTCGCGCCGCCGACGACGTAGACGGTCCGGGTATCCCGGTCGAGCGCGTCGGCGGCCGCCTCCAGGGCCGCCTCGACGCTCCGGGCGTGGACGGCGCCCTCGGGCAGGTCCAGCGACTCCCGCCGGGAGAGCACCACGTTCGTCCGGCCGGGCAGCGGCCCGCCCAGGCGCCCGGCGATGGCCTCGTAGGTCGTCCGGCCCATCACGACCGGGTGACCCATCGTCGTCCGCTTGAACCGGGCGAGGTCTGCGGGGTAGTGCCACGGCATCTCGCCGTCCGACCCGATGACGCCGTTCTCGGCGACCGCAGCGACCAGCGAGATACGCACGCTCATTCGGCGACCGCGAACTCCAGTCCGGGTGCGGGGTCGTACTCGTGGAGCCGGACGTCATCGTACGCGAGTTCGTCGAGCGGCCGGTCTGCCACCTCGATACGGGGCCGCTCGCGCGGCTCGCGGGAGAGCTGGGTCAGCAGGCCGGGCACGTGGTCGTACCCCTCGCCGTCCGGTTCCGGCGGCGCGGTCGCCTCGAGCCACTCGCGGACCTCGCGGTAGTCGTCGCGCTCGGAGACCGCCGCCAGCCGCTCCTGTAGCGCCGGGAGGTTGTCGGCGTACCACTCGCCGCGCCGTCCCTCGCCGCAGTAGACGTGGGCGTCGACGATGGTGTGGCCGAACGAGCCGGCCTCGAAGTCGGTCCGGTTGGCGACGGCGTGGACCAGAAGCGAGTACGCCGCCAGGTTGAACGGCACGCCCAGTGCGACGTCGCCGGAGCGCTGGGTCAGGTGGACGTTCAGCCGGTCGCCCTGGACGTTGAAGACGAAGGTGTAGTGACACGGCGGCAGCGTCGAGACGGCGGCGTTGGCGGGGTGCCAGGCGTTCACCACCATCCGGCGCGAACGGGGGTTCTCCGCGAGGGTGTCGAGGACGTACTGGAGCTGGTCGAACACCTGGCGCCGGGTGCCGTCGGGCGCCGTCTCGGTCGTCGTCCAGCGGTGGGCGTCGTCCGGCCAGCTCTCGCCCGGGAGCCGGCTCGTGTCGTCCGGCACCGGGAACCGCCGCCAGAACCGGCCGTAGGCGGTGTCGAGGCTGCCGTCGTCGTCGGCCCACGCGTCCCAGATTTTCGTCTCCTCGCGCAGGTTCCGGATGTGCGACTCGCCGGAGAGGTACCACAGCAACTCGTGGATGAGCGAGTTCCAGCGGTAGCCGTCCATCCGTTTCGTCGTGAGCAGCGGGAACCCCTCGCCGAGGTCGACCTCGTAATGTCGGGAAAACGAGGCGACCGTGTCGACGCCGGTCCGGTTCGGCTTGTACGTCCCGCCCGAGAGGACGTCCGAAACGAGGTCGTGGTACTGGCGCATCTGGTGTGTGGTGGGGACCCGGCGGGGTTTAGAGCTACCGGCTGGCGGCCACAGGGGACCACCCGAACCGACCAGCCGGCGTTTCACAACGTTTTTTATCCGACTTGTGAACCTTCGAAGCATGTCCACCGAAAAGGCAACCGACCGCCTCGTCCCGGTCGCCGTCGCCCTCCTGGCCGTACTGATACTCGCCTACAGCCTCCTCGTCGTCCAGCGCATCCTGCTCGGCGTCATCGTCGCCGCCGTCCTCGTCGGCGGTTACCTGCTCGTGCAGTTCGGCAAGCGGCTGGTCCGGGCGCTCGAGCGAATCGCGGACGCACTCGAGAGTCGCGCCGACGAGCAGGCGTCGGCCGAGGGCCACGATGCCGCCGACCACGGGTGGGCCGACGAGTAACCCGGCGCGCGGCCGGGCTCGGGCTACCGCTCGGCGAACAGCCGGACGACCAGCTGCAGGACGTGAACGAACACGCCGGTGAAGGCGACGTAGATGCCGAGCGCGTGGATCAGCGATCGGTCCGCCGAGTAGCGGTCCCGCACCTTCCAGATCTCGTAACCGAGCCGGAGGGTGAACCCGGCGAAGACGAACAGGAACCCGCCGAGGAGCACGGGCGTCACGAACGTGCCGACGAGCACGAGGACGGCACCGACGACGAACGCGCCCAGCGACCACCGGTTCCAGTGGTCGTAGGTGCCGTCGCGGACGTAGACGTAGGCGGCGATGCCGAGCGTCATCGCGACGGTGACGACGAGCGTCGCGCCGAGCGCGAGGGCGCGGCTGCCCGCAGCGACGGTCGCGAGGATACCGCCGCCCAGCACGCCGTAGGTGACCTCCAGCAGCGCGGTTCCGGCGAACGCCAGCGCCACCTCGCCGGACTCGAGGCCGCGCTCGGCGAGGTAGTTGCCGGCGGTCAGCGCCGCACCGAACACCAGCAGGCCGACGATGGGCGTCGAGAACGCGACGCCGCTGACCGCCGCCAGGGGCGTCATCGCCACCAGGTACATCAGGACGACGTTGAGCGCGATGAGCGTCGCTGCGGGGACGCCGACGCTCCGGAACTTCGGGTGTGCCGTCGCGCCGTGGGTCGGGTGTCGTCGTGCCATGTACGGGGGTGGACGGTCTGCGGGTAAATATCGTTCGGCTGAAATGAGTATCCAGCTATGGCGGCCCTACGGCCGGGCATGGAGTACGCGACTGCCGGCACCGACGCGGTCGACAGCGTCGTGCCCGAGGAGTACGGCGGCATGTGGTTCTTCAGGGGGCCGCTCGGCTGCGGGAGCCTCGGGGTGACGCTCCTGGAGCTGGAACCGGGCGGGAGGGGCAACCCCCACGACCGCGCCGGCGACGGCCAGGAGGAGGTCTACCTGGTCGTCGAGGGCGAGCTGACGGTGCAGCCGGGCGGCGGCGAGGAGCGCGCGGCCGACGAGGAGCTGACGCTCGGCGAGTGCGAGGCGGTAGGCGTCGGTCCCGTGACCCGTCGCCAGCTCCACAACCACGGCGACGGGATCGTCAGGGTCGCCATCGCCGGTGCGCCGTGACGGCGGGCGTCGGGACCCGCATTCTTGTCGCTGTGACTCTTCGATAGGGTATGTACCTCGGTGACGCCACCTGGCCGGAAGCGGGCGACCACCTCGCGGACGGCTCGCTGGCCCTCGTGCCGCTCGGGTCGACCGAACAGCACGGCCCGCACCTGCCGCTCGCGACCGACCACCTCATCGCGGAGGCGCTGGCCCGCGAGGCCGCCGACCGCGCGGGCGTCCTCTGTACGCCGACGGTCACCGTCGGCGTCAGCGCCCACCACCGCCAGTTACACGGGACGATGTCCGTCGACCCGCCCGCGTTCCGCGACTACGTGGAGTCACTGTCCCGGAGCCTCTCGTACCAGGGCGTCGACCGCATCGTCTACGTCAACGCCCACGGCGGCAACGTCGAGCACCTCCGGGAGGTCGGGCGCCGCCTCCACGAGGACGGAACCGCCTACGCCATCGAGTGGATGTGGAACGAGTCCATCCCGGAGCTGGTCGACGAGAGCTTCGAGCGGAACGGTCCCCACGCCGGGCCGAAGGAGACGGCGATGGTCTGGCACATCGCCGACGCCGTCCGCGAGGACGAACTCGCGGCTGCCCGCGACGGTGGCCTCGTCGACATCGAGGCGGCGACGACTGAGCAGAACGGCGCCCGGACCTTCCACGACGCCATCGAGAACAGCGACAACGGCGCCTTCGGCGACCCGGTCGACGCCTCCGCCGAGAAGGGCCGACGGCTGTTCGAGGCGGCGACCGGGCAGCTGGTCGAGCTCTGCGGGTGGTTGGAGCGCCAGCCGTGGGAGACGCTCGCGCCCCGCGACCACGTTCGCGAGCGCCAGTGAGACCACCGGTGCGGGAAAGCGACAGTCCGAAGTGCCGGCCCCTCCCAGTCGGGGGTATGGCCGAGGACCACGACGACCACGAGCACCACCCTCACGACCCGACCGGTGAACGGTCGACGGCACCGCAGAGCGACTACACGGCCCGCGACGTCGCCGTCGGGGCCGCCGTCGCCGCCGTCGGGCTGGCGGTCACGTTCGGGGGTCCGCTCCTCCTCGCCTGACGCGGCGTCGTACGGATTGTTGGAGTCTTTTACCGGTCGTCGCCGACCTCGCAGGCGACCGGTGAATCGTTACAACAATCCGTATCAGGCGACGAAGAGCACGACCCACATCGGGACGGCGGCGGCGATGGGGATCGTGAGGTTGTCGTCGATGACGTAGTCGCCGACGGTGGGCTTGACGCCGTCGGCCAGGGTCGCGCCGGCGGCGCCGGCGACGGCCGCGGTCGCCCCGACGAACGGGAACGCGAGCGCCAGGCTGACGAGGAACATCCCGACGAGGACGCGCGGTCGCTTGACCGTCCGTAGCTCGCCGGTCGAGAGCACGCCGCTCACCGGGTCGCCGAGCATGAGCATCAGGAGCGCGGGAATCGCAATCCGCGGGTCGAACAGCAGGACGACGGCGGTCCCGCTGAGGACGTAGAGGGCGTAGCCGGCGACCTTGTCCTGTTCGTACTCCCGGGTGAGGCGGTCGTAGATCGGGTGTTCGATGGTGCCCGAGAGCCGGGCGGCCTCGAGGGCGGCAGCCGCGAGGAGGCCGAAGACGGCGACGGCCTGCACGACGCGCCAGGTGACGAGCCCTGTCCCGAGGACGCGCTGGTCGAGCAGGTAGGCGCCCGGGATGACCGCACCGGAGGCGTGGACCAGACGCCGACCCAGTTCGAGGGACATACCGGCACGTGGGAGCGGGGGTATTATTTTCCGTCGTTTCATGCTCGTCACAGGTCCGGCGCCCGGCACCGCCGGTGGAACCCGCCAAAAGCGGACGAACCCGTGGACACGGGTCGCTCGCCGCCGCCAGCGGCTGCGTCGGCGAGCTCCGGAACCTGGCGGGGCGCGAGCGCCACCAACAGCTGTCTCTGTCCATCGCGACCGTGCCCGCCAGCCAGGACGTCTACGCCACCCGCGTCGCCAACGCCCTCAGCGAGAACCTCGGGCGCGCCGGCGTCGACGCCAGCGTCGCCCCGATGGCACCCGACGTGCTCCTCCGCGAGGTCCTCGTCAACCACGACTACGACGTCTACGTCGGCCGGTACCCGAGCGAGGGGGACCCGGACGAGCTCCGGACCCTGCTGCACTCGACGTACGGCGAGGAGGCCGGCTGGCAGAACCCCTTCGGGTTCAGCAGCGTCGAAATCGATGACCGCCTGGCCGAACAGCGCGCGGTCGGCGGCGAGGCGCGGGTCGGCATCGTTCGCGACCTCCAGGAGCGGCTCGTCGAGCGACAGCCGTTCACGGTCGTCGCCTTCGCCGACCGAATCGCGGCGGCCCGGACCGACCGGTTCGACGGCTGGCCTGCGGGGGGGCCGGCGCGGCCGACGGACTACCTCCGGGTCGGGCTGACCGGCGAGGAACGGACGCTGCGGCCGGTCACCAGGGACGTCCGACCCACCCGCAACCGGAACCCCATCGCCGTCGAGCACCGCGACCGGAGCCGGGTGACGGACCTCCTCTACGAGCCGCTGGTGCGCCGGCCGGCCGGCTCGCCGGTTCCCTGGCTGGCCCGGACCGTCGAGTGGACGGAGGGTCCGCTGACGGCGACGGTGACCCTCCGGGAGACCCCGTGGCACGACGGGGAACCGGTGGCGCTCTCGGACGTCGCCTTCACCTACGCGTTCCTGCAGGACACCTCGCTCGGCGAGCTGGACACGCCGGTGCCGACGCCGTGGCGGCGCGGGGCCGTCTCGCTCGTCGAGGAGGCCACGGTCGAGGAGGACGCGGTCCGCATCGAGTTCGGGACCGACAGTCGCGAGGTCGCCGGGCGCGCCCTCGGGGTGCCGGTGCTCCCGGAGCACGTCTGGCGCGACCACACCGGTGCGGCCGACGTCGCCGGCATCGACATCGTCGGGGGGACGACGGAGGCGCTCGTCCGGGCCAACGAGGAGCCGGTCGGCAGCGGCCCGCTCCGGTTCGTCTCGGCCGACCCCGAGCAGTCGCTGGCGCTCGAGCGGTTCGAGTCGCACTTCCTCTACGGCGAGGAGACGGAGGACATCCCCGAACGGTTCGCCGGCCCGCCGGCCTTCGACCGGATGGAGTTCACGGTCGCGCCCTCCGAGGACGCGGCCACGGAGCTGCTGGAGGCCGGCGAGGCGGACGTCACGGCCGACGGGCTGCACGCCCGGACGGTTCCCCGCGTGAGCCGGTCCGAACCGCTGTCGCTGGTGCTCGCCCGGGCGACGCCGTTCTACATGGTCGGCTACAACTGCCGGCGGCCGCCGCTCTCGAACGAGCGGTTCCGCCGGGTCGTCGCCCGGCTCCTCGACCGCGGGTTCCTGGTTTCGTCGGTCTTCGGGGGGTACGCCGACGCCGCCGAGGCGCCGCTGAAGGACACCTGGACGCCCGACGCGCTCGCCTGGGACGGCACCGCCGAACTCCCCTTCCTCGGCGAGGGAGGGGACCTCGACGTCGAGGCCGCGCGGACGGCGTTCCGGGAGGCGGGCTACCAGTACGACGACGACCGCCTCGTCACCAGGGGGGCCGGCTGATGCTCCTGGTCGTCATCGGGCAGGTGCTGGCGGTCGTCCTGGCGATGCTGCTGGTCGCCAGCGGCGTCATCGTCGGCCGCGAACGCCTCGCCCGGACGCGCCGCGAGTACCGCGACCGCCTCGAGTCGGTCGCTCCCTACCTCGGGTTGCTCGCGGTCGTCCTCGTCGCGAACAAGGTCGCCCGCGACGTCGGCCCGGGCATCTCGTGGCTCATCGGGCTGAACGTCACCCCGTACATCCACCGGCTGGACGGGCTGTTGCTGTGGCCCGTCTACCCGGAGTCGACGCCGCAGGTCGTCGTCTGGCTGCAGTCCAACGGCTCGCCCGAGCTGACGGCGTACTTCTCGTTCGTCTACGTGTTCGGCTACGTGTTCCTGCTCGTGTTCCCCCTGCTGTCGTACTTCGCGCTCCCGGACCCGACACCGCTCCGCCGGACGGTCGTCGCATACGGCGCCAACTACCTCATCGGCGTGCTCTGCTACGTGGTCTTCATCGCCTACGGCCCCCGGAACCTCATCGCGAGCGACGTCGAGGGGCTGTTGTTCACACAGTACACCCAGTTCCAGTTCCTCACGGCGTCGGTCAACCACCAGACGAACGTCTTCCCGTCGCTACACACCTCGATGGCGGTGACCGCAGCACTGCTGGCGTGGACGACCCGCGAGGAGTACCCGCTGTGGCTGCCCGTCGCCGCCGTCCTGGCGGTCAGCGTCGCGCTGTCGACGATGTACCTCGGCATCCACTGGGCGACCGACGTGGTCTTCGGCGTCGCCCTCGCGTGGGTGAGCGTCCGCATCGGCCGCCGTCTCGAGGACACCCCGCTGGACCTCGGCGCCGTCAGGCAGGGCGCCCGGGGCGCGCTGGGACGGCTCCCCTCGAGATGAGGTCCGTCCCGTCCCCGGCGCCGGCCGCTACAGCGCCGATTCGATGGTGTCCCGCAGGGCGGCGACCTCCCCGGCGGTGTACGTCAGCTCCGTTCCGCCGACGGCGCACTCGAGGCGGCCGTCGTCGATGGCCTCGCCGAGGCGCGTGACCGGTGCGACCCCGTCGAGGCGCTCGCGGACGGTCGCCGGGTCGGTCGTCTCGACGACGACGCGGCCGACGCCCTCCGAGAACAGGGCCTCGAGCGCCGATGGGTCGGGCGCGAGCTCGACGTCGGCGCCGGCCGGGCCGACCATCTCGGCCAGCGTGACGGCCAGGCCGCCGTGGCTGACGTCGTGGGTCGACAGCGTCGAGTCGGCGCCGGCGACGTCGGCGATGGCCTCAACGAGCGCCGCAGCGTCGTCCGGAACGGCCGGGAACCGGTCCGTGCCGCCGAACCGTGCGAGCAGTTCCGACCCGCCGAGGCGGCGCGCGTCCGCGCCGTCCGCTCCGCCGACGACCAGGAGCGTCCCGTCGCCGTCCAGCGCCGCCGTCGGCGCCTCGTAGCCCGGCTTCGTGCCCGTCATCGCCAGCGTCGGCGTCGGCGGGATGGGGCCGGACGGCGAGTCGTTGTACAGCGAGACGTTGCCGCCGACCACCGGGACCGAGAGCTCGCTGCACATGTCGGCGAGTCCGTCGACGATGGCGGCGAACCCGCCGTAGACGTCCGGCTTCTCGGGGTTGCCGCCGTTGAGGCAGTCGACCGCCGCAAGCGGGGTCGCGCCCGTCGCCGCGACGTTCGTGGCGTTCTCCAGGGCGACCGCCCGGGCGCCGTCGTACGGGGCGGCGGCCGTCCAGTTGGGGTCGGCGCCCGACGAGAATGCCAGCCCGATGCCGGTCTCGCCGTCGCCGGCCTCGCGGACCGCGAGCGCCGCCTCGAGGCCGACGTCCGGGAGGTCCCGGCCGGGCTGCCCGGGGGCGACGCGCTCGAGGTCGTTCATCGGCGCTCCCTCCGCGAGGAACTCGGCGGCGCAGTCGACGACCGTCTCGCCCTCGAACTCGCAGACGTAGTTGCCCGCTGTCACCTCGCCGATGGCCGAACAGCCGAGGTCGTACTTCTCGGTGACCTCGCGGACGGCCTCGACGTCCCCGGGCCGGACCTCGTAGCACATCCGCTCCTGGGATTCGGCGAGCAGTATCTCCAGGGCGTTCATCTCCGGCTCGCGCTGGTGGACGGCCCCGAGGTCGATGCGGGCGCCGAGGCCGCCCTTCGCGACCAGCTCCGAGGAGGCGCCGCCCAGCCCCGCCGCGCCCAGGTCGCGGGCCGACCGCACGAGGCCGGCCTCGACGAGCTCCTCGTTGGCCTCGATGAGCCGCTTTTCGGCGTAGGGATCGCCGACCTGGACCGCCGGTCGGTCCTCGGTTTCGGCGTCCTCCTCGAGGTCCTCGCTGGCGAAAGAGGCGCCGCCGAGGCCGTCCCGGCCCGTCGCGTTCCCGACGATGAGGAGCTCGTTGCCCGGCGTTTGCGCCTCGGCCGTGACGAGACGCTCTTCGTCCGTGAGACCGACGCAGGCGAC
>PXQM01000002.1:3487-4695 GCA_003021325.1 Halobacteriales archaeon QH_10_70_21 | reverse complement strand
CGGGCCGTCGCAGGCGAATGTACTTCCCCTCGACCGTCCCACGGTGGGTCGGCTGGACGTGACACCCGAACGCTCGGTGCGTCCGTGGGGGTCGGCGGCTCCACCCCGCCCGACAACTCCCGTCGCACCACGCCAAAGACGTAGACGATACCGCCGAGGACGACCGCCTCCAGCGCCGTCCACCCGACGGCCAGTCCGACGAGGACGCCGGCCGGGAAGTTGATCGCGAGGTCGATCAGCCCCGAGCGGCCGATCTCCGACCGGGACTCCAGCAGCCGGTCGAGGCTGAACTCGAGTCCGAGGAAGAACAGCAGGAAGACGATACCGAACTCGGCGAGCAGCGTGATGAACGCCTGGTCCTGGAGCGCTGGGTAGCCGGCCCGTCCGAGCACGCCCGGGCCGACGAGCATCCCGGCGACGACGTAGAACGGGATGACCGAGAGGTCCACGCGGCGCGCGACCGTACCGGCGACGGCCAGGACGGCAGAGACCACGCCGGCTTCCAGCAGGAGGGCCGCCATCCGTCAGGTGTCGCCCGCGTCGGTGCCCGTTGATTCGGCGGCATCGGCGGCCGCGTCACCCGGGGCGTCGGCCGCTGCGGCGAGTCGCTCGACCTCGTCGCAGACCGCCCGCGGCCCGATGACGACCAGGTGTCGCCCGCCCGGACCGTCGTCCGGGCGCCGGAGTTGGACTCCGTCTCGCCGTCCCGCTGGACGGCGACCACGGAGGCGCCGGTCTCCTCCCGGAAGTCGAGTTCCTCGAGGGTGTGCCCGACGAGGTCGGAGCCCTCGACGACGGACACCCACTCGAACAACGTGTCCTCGTCGAGCATCGTCTCCGTGGTCTCGGTCGCGACCGGCCGGAAGTACGCGCCCTCGAGGATGGTGCCGACCTGGCGGGCGAGGCGGTCCGACAGCTCGAAGGGTTTCTCGGCGTCGTCGTTCCCGCGGCGGCGGAACACCTCGCGCTTGCCGGTGTTGTGCGTCACGACCACGAGCCGCTCGTCGCCGTCGAGTTCTACCTCGAACTTCTTGCCGACGCCCGGCAGGTCCGACTCGAAGACGGTCATAGCGGGCGTTGCGGCGCCAGCTGTAAGAAGCGACCCCGGCCGCATCGACGGCAGCGGGGCCGGCTGCTTGTGGACCTACAGGTCGGCGAGCGACTCGCCGGCGACGAGCCGGTTGATGGCGTCGGGGAGGGCCGCGACC
>PXQM01000002.1:0-3417 GCA_003021325.1 Halobacteriales archaeon QH_10_70_21 | reverse complement strand
TGGTCATAAGCGGGAAGACGGCGACGGTCGTCGGCGCGAGCTCGGCCGGCAGCCCGAGGAACGTGCGCTCCTCGCCGTCGACCTCGTCGGTGCCGTGCCGGTGGACGAGCACGCTGTAGACCAGCCGCCCGACGCCGAAGGAGGGCTCGACGACGTGCGGCGTGATGTGCTCGCCGGATTCGGTCCGTTCCTCGACGGTGAAGCCGGTCTTCTCGACCGGCAGCGTGTACGACTCGCCGTCGACCTCGACGGTGACGGCGTCGCCCTCGAACGCCGAGCGGTCCCGGGCGGCGAGCGACTCCAGGGCGTCGACCACGTCGCCGGCCGCCCCGCCGAACGTCGGGCCGAGGTAGCTCATGTCGGGGTCGACCGTCGCCCGCTCTACGGTCTTCGGTTCGTCGTACTGCCGGAAGATCGTGAACTCCGCCTCGGAGTACTCGCCGTGCTTCCGGAGGTCGTAGTCCGACCGGTAGGCGAACCCTGTGACCTCGATCCAGTTGCCGCCGAGTTCGGTCTCGGCGTCCCAGCAGTCCGCGGCGTAGTGGGACAGCTCGCCGGGGAGGTGCTGGCGGTACCGGAACCGGTCCATGTCGACTCCGATGCGCTCGTAGAACGACATCGACTCGCCGAGGTAGTACGCGACCCAGTCGCTGCCGACCACGCCCGCCTCGAGCGCCTCGGAGGCGGTATAGGTCCCGACGCCGCCGCCCTCCTGCTGTGCCGCTGCGGAGTACAGCGGCAGCTCGACGTCCGCGACGCGCTCCAGCGGCGGGTCGTCGTACTCGGGGTCGACGAAGTGCTCCAGTTCGGCCTGCGTGAACTCCCGGACCCGGACCAGCGCGCGCCGGGGCGATATCTCGTTCCGGTACGCGCGGCCGACCTGGGCGACGCCGAACGGCAGCTGGTTGCGGGCGTACTCCTTCAGTCGGGGGAACTCGACGAAGATGCCCTGTGCGGTCTCCGGCCGCAGGTAGCCCGGCGACGAGGACCCGGGGCCGATGTTCGTGGCGAACATGAGGTTGAACTCCTCGACCGGCTGGTCGGCCAGCGGCGCCTCACAGGAGGGACAGGCGATGCCGTGCTCGGCGACGAGTTCGGCGATTCGCTCGGGGGCGAACGCCTCGGCGTCGTCGATATCCGTCGCCCCCTCGACGAGGTGGTCCGCGCGGTGGGTGGCGCCGCACTCGGCGCACGGACGAAGACGTCTCGCCAGGCGTCCTCGATGTTCCGCTTGAGGGCGGCGCCCTCTGGGCCGTAGGTGTAGAAGCCGGCCGTCCCGCCGTAGGCCTCGTTCGAGGCGAAGAAGAAGCCGCGCCGTCGTGCGAGTTCCGATAGCTCCGCCAGCTCGCTCATACCAGCGCCTCCAGCAGGTCGACGTCCCGGACGACGCCGGCGAGTTCGTCGCCGGACAGCAGCGGAATCTGCTCGATGTCGTTCGATATCATCAGCTGTGCGGCCTCGCGGGCGCTCTTGCTGCTCGGGACCGTCACCAGGTCCTCGGTCATGATCTCGGCGACCGGCTCCGAGGGAATCTCGACGTTCAGCGTCGGGACCGACCGGCTCCCGACGGCCTTGATTCCCTCCCACATCCACTCGTCGTCCTGGTTGGCGACGGCGTCGCCGGGGTCGGACTCGCCCTGAACGACCCGGGCGACCTCGATGAGGTCGACCTCGGTCAGCATGCCCGCCTGCCGGCCGCTCTCGTCGAGGACCACGGCGTAGGGGACCCCGGCGTGGTTGAGCTGCCGCTCAGCGACCGACAGCGGCGTCTCCCGGTAGACGGTGTTTATCTGCTCGGTCGCCAGGCCCCCGACCTCGGCGTCGCCGCCGACCTCCCCCTCGGCGATGGCCCTGACGACGTCGGTGACGGTGACGATACCGACGAGCTCGTCGTCCTCGATGACCGGGACGCGGCGCTCGCCGGACTCGAGGACGAGCTCGGCGAGCTCGGTCAGCATCGCCGACGGCTCGATGGTCGGCACCTCGCGGACGAGCATTGCGAGCTGGTCCTCGGCGGGCTGTTCGATGAGCGACTCCCGGGTGACGAGCCCGCGGAAGGTCTCGCCGTCGTCGTCCTGCCTGACGATGGGGACCGACGAGAACCCCTTCTCCTGCAGGTACTCGAGGACGTCCTCGCGGGTCCCGGGAATCTCGACCGACACGACGTCCGACCGGGGCGTCATCGCGTCTGCGACGTTCATATCAGCCGTCTATCCCCGCCTTCGTACTAAGTCCTCCGAACGAACGTTCCGAACGGGCCAGCGAAGCTGGTCGGGAAAACGTCGACGAGAAATCGCGAGGCGGCAGAGCCGCCTCGCTACCCACCTCGCGGACGCTCGTCTCGGGACGGTCCGGGGTGGTGTAACGCCCCTGGACCCGTTCACTCGCCGCCGACCTCGTCCTTCCAGACGAACTGCCCGAGGAGGCCGCGACGGTCGGCGACCTCGTGGTACGCCCGCTCGCGGAACCGTTCGTAGTCCTCGAACTGCCGGAGGAACTCGAAGACGTCCCCCGACCCCGGCGGCACGTCGGCGCGGGCCAGCGCCTGCTCGGTCGCCGCGCCGCAGGAGTAGACGGCGTCGTCGGTCAGCAGGTGTACACACTCCTCATGGTCGTCGGGGAGCCGCTCCAGCTGTGCGTCGGTCAGCTCAGAGAGGCCGACCATCTCCAGGTCCGTCCGCCGGGCGACGTAGTCGGCCCACCACTTGCAGAACCCGCAGTCGTCGTCGTAGACGAACGCGTCGTCGCTCATACTCGACCGGTAGGGGGCGGGGGCGTTTAGAAGCCCCGAATCAGGCGAACCGGCCGGTCTCGGCGCCGCAATCGACGCACCGGGTCACGAGCGCGTCGCCGTCGTCGACCGCCTCGATTTCCTGGTCGGTCCGCTCGCCGCAGTCGGGACACTCCCGCAGCAGGGCCAACTCGCCGGCGTCGGCCGGCGCGCCGATGCCGAGCACCCGGACCCGCCCGTCACCCTCGTTGCGGCTCCGCTGGAACTCGCCGGGCGCAAAGCGGATGATCTCGTCGGCCACAACGGTTACCTCCCCCTCCTCGGTCTCGAAGGTCAGTTCCCCATCCAGGACGTAGAAGACCTCCTCCTGGTTCTCGTGGGCGTGGTAGCCGAACGCGGTGCTGTCGCCGGGGGCGAGTTCGTAGAACCGCAGACCCATGTGCTCGGTGCCGAGCGCCTTCCCGAGCAGCCGTTTGACGTCGGCCGGCCCCATCCAGTTGTCCAGCTCGTCGATGGCGATGTGTTCCATGTGTGGCTATCCAGCGGGAGCCGACAAAAAGCGAGCGGACACACCGAAACAGAAACGGCGACGGGCGGCGATTATCGGCCGATAACGGCGGCAGGTGGGAGCGGTTCCCCGCGCGCCTGACGGCGCGGGACCGAGGGCCGACCGGAGGAAGACCCGC